>CAZERX010000084.1:0-9093 GCA_964515045.1 uncultured Eubacterium sp. | reverse complement strand
TGACAGACAGTCTGCAGGCACCGCTGATGGGCGAGGTCCAGTCGGTGGAGAGAAAGAAGGAGAATAAAAATCCGCCGCTGCTTTACAATCTGGCTGAGCTGCAGAATGAGTGCGCGAGATTATTTAAAATCAGTCCGGATGAGACACTCAGGGTCGTGCAGGAGCTGTATGAGAAAAAGCTTGTGACCTATCCGCGAACGGATGCGCGCGTGCTGTCAACGGCAGTCGCAAAGGAGATCCATAAAAACATCAGCGGACTGCGGAACATCGCGGGAGTCCGCGCCTTTGCAGAGGAGATCCTCGCAAACGGCAGCTACAAAAATATCGCAAAGACGCGTTATACGAATGATAAGCAGATCACGGATCACTATGCGGTCATCCCGACCGGACAGGGTATGGGTGCACTGAAGTCATTGAGCGAGCTGTCCATGAAGGTGTATGAGGTGATCGTGCGCAGATTCTTAGCCATTTTTTACCCGCCTGCGGTGTATCAGAAGGTGTCGCTCGTGACGAGCATCGGTTCGGAGCAGTTTTTTACCGGCTTTAAGGTACAGAAGGATGCCGGATATCTGCGTGTCATGGATTATTCCTTTTTCAAAAATAAAAAGAAAGAGGACAGTGAAGCAGACGACAAGGATCGGGACACAGACGAGCAGGAGATCTCGGATGCACATCTTTTGGAGCTTGTCGCAGACTTAAAAAAGGGCGTGCAGCTTCCGGTGACCGGTTACGAGATCAAGGAGGGTGAAACCTCGCCGCCAAAGCGGTATACGTCAGGCTCCATGGTGCTCGCGATGGAGAATGCCGGTCAGCTCATCGACGATGAGGAGCTGCGTGCGCAGATCAAGGGCAGCGGCATCGGAACGAGTGCGACGCGGGCGGAGATCATCGCGAAGCTCGTGAAAAATAAATATCTCGCGCTGAACAAAAAGACACAGGTCATCACGCCGACGCTGATGGGGGAGATGATCTTTGACGTGGTGAATGCGTCGATCCGTTCCCTGCTGAATCCGGAGCTGACGGCGAGCTGGGAAAAGGGACTGACCTATGTCGCCGAGGGCAGCATCACACCGGAGGAATACATGGTAAAGCTCGAGCATTTTATCTGCTCCCGCACGGACGGCGTGATGCGCGCGAACAATCAGTATGCACTGCGCAGCTATTTTGATGCGGCTGCGGCATATTATAAAACACCGGAAAAACAGACAAAGAAAAGAGGGAAAAAAGCATGAATCAGTGTAAGATCCGCGAATTATACGATCTGTCGCAGACGATCGCGGGAGATTATCTGTCACAGTTTACTTATCCTTGGGAGGCGCTCGCAGGCATCAGCGACATGGTGCGTGCACTCGGAAAAACCTTAGATCCCGACATATATGAAATGCGCGGCGAGGACATCTGGGTGGCGCGTTCCGCAAAGGTCGCACCGACGGCATGTCTGAACGGGCCGCTCATCGTGGACGAGGATGCCGAGATCCGTCACTGCGCGTTCATCCGCGGCTCGGCGGTCATTGGAAAGGGCGCGGTCGTCGGCAATTCGACGGAGATTAAAAATGACATCATTTTTAACGGTGTGCAGGTGCCGCACTACAATTATGTGGGGGATTCCATTTTAGGCTACAAGTCCCATATGGGTGCAGGCTCGATCACCTCGAATGTCAAGTCTGACAAGACTCCTGTCGGCGTAAAGGACGGAAAAACGGAGCTTTCGACCGGACGAAAGAAATTCGGCGCGATGCTGGGCGATCACGTTGAGGTCGGCTGCAACAGTGTCTTAAATCCCGGTACGGTGATCGGCAGACATACGAATATCTATCCGCTGTCTTCCGTGCGCGGTGTGATCCCTGCGAACAGCATTTATAAAAAGCAGGGCGAGATCGTGACGAAAACAGAGGCGGATCGGTGTGAATAAACAAAAAAAGAATGGGGGTAATTTTTATGGGTAATACCGAGGAAAAGCTGGAGGTTGGCATCATCAGTGCGGAGGAGCTGCCGCTGTTTGGCTCGCTGCTGCTGCCGGAGATGGAGCAGGCGATCGCGCAGGGAGAGCCATATACGGCGCTTGGCATCAGTGCAGACGAGGTGGCGTGCGGCGCGCTCGCAGGCTATGAGGATGGCGGATGCTTTTATCTCACGTCCTTTTATGTAGCGCCGGAGTACCGGAAACGCGGGATCGCGACAGCGCTTCTCCGTGCGCTGGAACGGCTGCTGATGCAGATCGGCGAAGTGTATGCGCTGGAGCTTCGCTTTACGACAACAGAGCCGGAGCATGAGGAGCTTCGCGGCTTTTTGGAGCATAACGGCTTTTTGCAGCAGGATGACAGGGGACAGACGATCTGGACATTTTCACTGGAGCAGTTTGTCGCATCCAAGCTCTTTCAGAAGGAAGTGAAGGCATCGCGTGATGTCTGTGCATTTTCAGAGCTGTCTGAGGATATGCTGCACGCCATGCAGAAAAAGGGAGTTGCGATGGAGGCACCGCTGCCGGAGCAGACGATGACCGGTGCGGATGTGGAGCGTACCATCAGTCATGCATTCATCCGCGAAGGCAGACCGGAGGCGTATGTCGTATTTGACCATTCCTGCGGCGGGATGCTGACGCTATGTGCGCTGTGGATCGGAGAAGCCGGCCCGTCTGCGTTGTACACGATGCTGCGTCAGGCATTTCAGAAGGCAAAGGAGTGTTATCCGATGGAAACTAAGATCGCAGTGGAGGCAGTCAATGCGAAGTCTGCAAGACTGGTGCATGCACTGGTACCGGATGCGGAACGGATGTCATATACCTATCGCTGTCAGTTGACAGATGAGGGCGTTTTTTTAGAAAAGGGGGAATAGAACATGGATGATCTTATGATGAACCAACAGCAGCAGGAAGCAAATGAGCAGATACAGAGAGAGCAGGAACAGATCCCGCAGCAGCAGATGCGTGAACATCTGACGAGACTCCAGAACTGGGGACCGGATGCGGATGAACAGAACGTGGCAGAGCGTCGTGCTGCTCATGCACAGGGGCTGATACAGCATCAGATCGAGCGGAATGAGCTGCTGCAGGCACGCGCACAGGCGCAACTTCCGAAAGCAAAAGCAAAAAAGAAGGCAGCGGGAAGCCCCAAGCAGACACAAAAACCGGCAGGCGGAGGGATCAAGGGCTGGCGCGAACGGAGACGACAGCGTGCAGCGGCGCGGCAGCACAATCCGCTGGCAGATGAGATCAGCTACGGCATGATGCAGGGACTTCAGGATGAGAAAAAGATGCTCGACAACAGTATTGAGTTTGCCGGCGGAGGCGAAATGCTCCAGCGGGCAGAGGAAAATAAAGTTGATACGCGCGTGCTGCAGTGCTTTGTCCATGGGTATCGGAAAGGGGCAGACGGTGAACCGGAGACGAGGCGGGATGCAGACTATCGGGAGCAGGATAGGAGATTTATCGACGATTATATTTCCTGTGACGCACAGCGCCGTAAGCCGCATCTTGACCGGATCGTGGAGGAGCTGCTCTCAATGAATATTACGGAGGATATGCTGCGTCCGGAGTATCTGAAGGACCATGCCGGAGAAATGCATAATAAGGTCGGCAGGATGGTTTATTTTGATAATGTGTACAGGGATCCGATAAACCGTGATTATTTTGACGCACTGCCGCAGATCGCACGTAATCTTATCGAGACGCGTGTGATGTCGCGATATGGGGTGATCGGAACTGCATTGGGACATGCATTTGCAACCAAGGCGATCAACTTTGATCTTCGTGAGTATTATCCGTATGAGAAGGGAAAAAAGGATGACGGTCTGCAAATGATGATAGATCTGTATGAGCCGGCAATGGACATTGCAAGACAGACCATGGCAGACTCCAAGAACAGGGAGCAGGAATACATTGCGCAGGAGATCGAGCGTCAGATCCGGAATGAATCCGTTGTGCCCATGAATAATGCGCGAAACATGAAGCAGGAGGCTGAGACGATGGAGGGTGACATCGGAGGACTGAACCTGACCGGCTATACGACGGTTTATTCCTTTGAAGAACCTGCAAAATACCGGAAAATGATCGAGACGCATCCGGAGGCATATCAGAAAAATCCGGAGCTGATCGACTGGCTCTATCAGGAGTTTTATCGCAGTATGGATTCACTGGGAGATTTTACGCTCAGATCGACGGCATCACAGGGTGCGATCGACCGGATGCGGGAGGATGGGATAGAGGATCAGGCGGTAGGGCGGACGCTGATCAACGCACTGATCAAAGAACAGGAGAATATCCAGATGTCCAGCAAACATGTCCATGATCATATCACCGCGTGTGCAGATGCGATGATGGCGCTGCTCCGCGACAAGGAGCTGACATCGGCCGCGGCGGATGTCATCAACCAGTTTGCGATAGGGAACAAGAGAGCACAGCAGTAATTTGAAAAAAAGCTGAATTTACTATAGACGATTTCAACAAACTATGAGAAAATAAGTCAGGTATGTTCAGACTTTGATATTTTTTTCACACAAAGTCAGTAACGCATATATAAAACACTAATTATTGAAAGGAGACTTACAATGATTTACACAAAGGAAGTTGAAAACATGTGTCCGGTAGCAAAGGGCGCAAAGCATGAGCCGGCTCCGATCCCTGAGGAGGGACAGTGGGTACACTCAAAAAAGATCGAGGACATTTCCGGTTTTACACACGGTGTGGGCTGGTGTGCTCCGCAGCAGGGTGCCTGCAAGCTGTCACTGAACGTAAAGAACGGTATCATCGAGGAGGCTCTCGTAGAGACCATCGGATGCTCAGGTATGACACATTCCGCAGCTATGGCAGCAGAGATCTTACAGGGCAAGACCATCTTAGAGGCTCTGAACACAGACCTTGTATGTGATGCCATCAATACTGCAATGAGAGAGCTGTTCTTACAGATCGTTTACGGACGTACACAGAGTGCATTCTCTGAAGACGGACTTGCAATCGGTGCAGGCTTAGAGGATCTCGGAAAGGGACTCCGTTCACAGGTTGGTACGATGTATGCGACTAAGGAGAAGGGTGTCCGTTACTTAGAGATGGCTGAGGGCTATGTGACCGGTATCGCACTGGATGCTGACAACGAGGTAATCGGCTATCAGTTCGTTTCTCTTGGAAAGATGACTGACTTCATCAAGAAGGGTGATGATCCGAACACTGCATGGGAGAAAGCAAAGGGTCAGTATGGCCGTGTGCAGGACGCAGCAAAGATCATTGATCCCAGATGCGAGTAATCGAAAGACAGTAGAATAGGAGGAACGATAAAAATGGCATTATTTGAATCATATGAAAGAAGAATTGACCAGATCAACGCTGTTTTGAACAGCTATGGTATCAGCTCCATCGAGGAGGCTGAAAAGATTACAAAGGATGCTGGTCTGGATGTATACGAGCAGGTAAAGAAGATCCAGCCCATCTGTTTTGAAAATGCATGCTGGGCTTACACCGTAGGTGCAGCGATCGCGATCAAGAAGGGTGCTGTCCGCGCTGCTGACGCTGCTGCTGCCATCGGAGAGGGACTGCAGGCATTCTGTATCCCCGGTTCTGTTGCAGATCATCGTAAGGTAGGTCTCGGACACGGAAACTTAGGAAAGATGCTGCTTGAGGAGGAGACCGAGTGCTTCTGCTTCTTAGCAGGACATGAGTCCTTCGCGGCTGCTGAGGGTGCGATCGGTATCGCAGAGAAGGCAAACAAGGTTCGTCAGAAGCCTCTGCGCGTGATACTGAACGGTTTAGGAAAGGACGCAGCACAGATCATTTCACGTATCAATGGCTTCACCTTTGTTGAGACCAAGTATGATTACAAAGAGGCAAAGGTCAATGTTGTATACGAGAAGGCATACTCAGACGGACTTCGTGCAACCGTAAAGTGCTACGGTGCAGACGATGTTCAGGAGGGTGTTGCGATCATGCACTTAGAGAATGTCGGTGTATCCATCACCGGTAACTCTACCAACCCGACACGTTTCCAGCATCCGGTTGCAGGTACTTATAAGAAGGAGTGCATCGAGCAGGGCAAGAAGTATTTCTCAGTAGCATCCGGCGGTGGTACCGGACGTACCCTGCATCCCGATAACATGGCTGCAGGTCCGGCTTCTTACGGCATGACCGATACCTTAGGACGTATGCATTCAGATGCACAGTTCGCAGGTTCTTCATCCGTACCGGCTCACGTGGAAATGATGGGACTGATCGGAATGGGTAATAACCCGATGGTAGGCGCTACCGTAGCTGTTGCTGTTTCCATCGAGGAAGCACACAAGGCTGGTAAGTGCTAAGAAATAAATAGCGTAAGATCAAGGGCTATCGCGGTTCTGAGTGGACTGCGGTAGCCCTTAAATTTTGCCGCGCAGCGCCAAATATTTCAAGCATTTCAATGATTTATTCTTAGTAATGCATGATTTGACACTGCATTCCTTTATATCTAACAGATACAGATATAGGTGAATTGATTGCACCGGATGAACGCTATAAGAGATTTTTTGAGGAATAATCCTTGATAATCTAAATAGAGTGTGATATAGTTGAGTCAACAAAAGGAACAACCGCCCACAAGGGGTTGACCTCAATAATAGGATAGAATTACCACCCTTTACCGGTCAAAGTTTTGGGGTGGTTTTTCTATGTAGAAAATTACTTACAATTCAAAACAATGAATGTAAGCAATGCCAAAAGAAACATTCCGAAAGACATCATGTCTTTGAAATCAAATTTCATCAGCACCACCTCCATTCTACGAGGAATAGAGGTCAGCCACCCTGCAACACGACTGTTCCATAGTCTGTATTCTATCATAGCAATGCCGATATTACAATTTTTTTCGACCATTTTCATCTAAAAAAATCTCGCCAACTCGCCGAATTTTTTATCGCCAATTCGAGGAAAAATATTTCGCCAACTCGCCGAAAAAGCAAGAAATCAAGGAGCACAGGTGTCGAATACGGTTGCTTCCATATATATTCTATACAATAACAATAAGCGGCTGCACCATAGGAGTTATGATGCAGTCGCTTATTCTTTGAAAAATTCATTAAAATCACACTTAAAAATATCAGTCAGGGCGATCAGCATATCGACAGTCGGGTTGTTTCTGCCATTTTCCACTTTACTGAATATGCCTGTGGTTACGTTAATGCCTTTTAGCTGTAGCCGAGCGATGACTTCTGTTGCTTTTAGACCGTGCTCTTTGCGTAATCGGCGAATGTTAGTACCAACAATGGGATTTAAGTGCTGGTTGATGCGTTCAGCCATATCGGACACCTCCGAACATAATTTTTGTCTAAAATAGCAGAAAAAAGTGTCCAAAATAGAAGTTCTATGGTATAACGTGTTCGATTATGAATTTGGAGGTGTATATATGCAGAGGAAAGAAGTAATTCAGTTGCTTAAATGCATAGGGAGCGAAACAATTACTAACCTTCCTGAGATTCTTGAACCTTTTTCAAAGTACGGTAAATCAGTTGGAGCTTTTATAAAATCAGTAAAGGGTGGCGTATGCGATTATAATTCCTTAAATTCTATGAAAGAAAAAGTGAAAAAGGAATTGATAGAGGCTGCTGAAAACGAGCCTGTTCCCCAATATATGGACTGTATTATTTTCGGCTGTAGGGAAGGTTGCCCATTGAGGGTTGTACAAAAAGAGAGTCTGCACCGGATACTGACACGGCAGTTAGCTGATGGAGATATGGAAAGCCGGAAGCTTATAAGCGCTTTTATTGATGAATACATGGGCGGTGAAATTGATATGAAAAATACAGATGAGTGCGAGATTGGCGAGGATTACATAAGCTTCAATTTCTGCGATATGGCAGGAACTAAGGAATTTCCATATGACGAGGAAAATGCAGAGCTTGTTATGGAGGCATTGAATAAATTGCTCAATGAGAAGTTGTTTGACTAGTATCTGATTGATGGACATATGGAAAGCTACGATTCATAAATACAGGGAGAAAAAAGATAGCTTCAAACGGTGTCTAAAATAGAAGCGTTGTGCTATAATCTATGGTGCTGTATAAAATTTATCAAATGGAGGATAAAATCTATGAAAAGGAAAGTAGTAAGAGGTTTCTTGATGTGTGTCATGGCAGGTGTAGTGTCTTTCACTTCATTATGTGGTGGAGTGAATGTTTATGCCGCAGATGCGGTATCTGCGCAGGCAGAAGCTGACTTTTTAACGAAGTATGGGCTTGAGGTTACACCGAATGGAAAGGTGACTATTCCCGCTGCAGTTTGCAAATCGACAGATTCTATAGGTGATGATCATTATGGTGGCATAACAAAGAGTTATTATTTTAATTCAGACCTTCGCACGGATGAGGTTGAAGAGGCCGAAGCATATGTTGTGGTAAATAAGGATGGCATTGGGATCAATTTACCGAAAGGTCATGTTGGGATGATATGTGCATTTAACAAAGATGGCAGCGTTGCATGGCAGTATGGGAATGACATCTTTGAAACGACGGATGCGATACTGATCGATACAAGTAATGTAGACCATTGGAGCAAGCCTATCGATGAATACATATTTATGTATTGTCCATTAACGAATTCCTTTTATGAGGATTATAACGAAAAAATCGTAAACGCTGTGGGTGCAAAACTGACTTTTGATGATTTTTCATTTATTCCCAGAGAGAATATGAGATTCTTCAAGTACGATGGAGTGACTAAGCCGTTAAGCCAGAAGATCACTACTGCGAGTATCAAGAAGACCTACAAGGCATCAGATCTGAAGAAAAAGAAGGTGACGTTTAACTTAAAAGCAAAAGCTGTAGGTATTCAATATCTGCATTATAGCGTGGACGTACCGAAAAAACTTGAAAAATATATTACGGTAAGTTATGACGGTAAGGTTACGTTGAAGAAGGGAGCAAAAAAAGGAACCTACAAGATTAAGATTACGGCATACGGAGAAGGTGCCTATAAAGATGCAACGAAAACGATCAGTATTAAAGTAAAATGATCAGAACAAGACCATGATCTGCATCCCCCGGCTATGCTGGGGGATGCCTTAGAATGTATCTGTTGCCTGCAGATAGTTGTCCAAGGAGGAATCGTTATGAAAAAGAAATTAGGAATGTTCGTACTGG
>CAZERX010000083.1:0-9123 GCA_964515045.1 uncultured Eubacterium sp. | reverse complement strand
AATCGGTCAATACTTTGCCAACCTCGACCACCTTATCGCCCTTCATCAGCGTAAGGAAATATGTGAGTTTAGTAAATTGGTAGTTGACAGTTTTTCTGTGAATGGAAGGAGAGATTACTATGGAACTATATCATGGAAGTGATGCAGTGGTAGAATTCCCAGAAATCCGGAAAACAAAATATACAAAAGATTTTTCGTGGGGATTTTATTGTACGCAAAGTTATGAACAGGCATACAGATGGGCAGAACGCAGAAATGTAGAAGGTATTGTTAATATCTATTCATATGAACCAAAAACAGAACTGAATATTTTGAAATTTGAGCAAATGACAGATGATTGGCTTGACTTTATTGCTGAATGTAGGAATGGAAAAATTCACAATTATGATATTGTGGAAGGACCGATGGCAGATGATACAATATGGAATTTTGTGAATGATTATCTGTCTGGAAATATAAGTAGAACTGTATTTTGGGAATATGCTAAATTCAAGCATCCGACGCATCAGATAAGTTTTCATACGCTAAGAGCATTGGACTGTTTGCAATTTGAGAGGAGTGAAAAGGTACATGGCTGATAATCGAAAAGATGATATTTACTATGTTTGTACTATGATAGAGTATGTTTCACGAATAACGGATAATAAAAGAAAAGATGTAGTTAATAAGATGTCAAAAAAGGATATTGAACATCAGATAAAAGCAGCAGGAGTTAATCATTGTTTAAGCTATGAACAGGTTGCGGATGAGTGGATTGAACAATATGGAATTGAAAAGGGAAATTTTGATACTATTAAAAGCTGTAAGTATGAACTTCCGACTGTCAATGCGATCGGGAGAGTGTATCAGCAATTAGTAACAGAAACGGCAGAGGAAAATGAAGAAGCACAGGCGATCATAGATGTGTTTTCATCATTTATCAGTGACGAAATATCTGATTTTAACTCGAATGTATATTATAGTAATCCGGACTATTTGAGATGTTCTTACAAAGAAGGGAAGCTGTTGGCGTAAACCATTGCCGCAAATAGGATAGTTCGGGAACAGAAAAAGTGGATGCTTAGAATGAATAAATTCAAGCTGAAATATAAAGAGTTTCCGTGCGGAGAGGAGGAGCATCAATGACATTTCAAAAAGAAGCTGATTTTGAGGAAGCCTTAATAAAGGTTTTATCCAATAACGGTTGGGAGTCTGCTGTATTAAAGAGTCCTACCGAGCAGGATTTGATCAAGAATTGGGCAAATATTCTCTACGACAACAATCGTGGAATAGATCGGTTGGATAACTATCCGTTGACGGACGGCGAAATGCAACAGATCATTGAGCAGATTACAGAACTTCGTACTCCTTTGAAGCTGAACGGATTTATTAACGGGAAAACGGTTTCAATAAAGAGAGATAATCCTGACGATAAGGAGCATTTTGGCAAGGAAATTAGTTTGAAAATATATGACCGTCGAGAAATTGCTGCGGGACAGAGCCGTTATCAGATCGCGCAGCAGCCTGTATTTCCGAATAAATCTAAAATGCTGAACGACCGCAGGGGTGATCTGATGCTGCTTATCAATGGTATGCCCGTTATCCATATCGAATTGAAGCGTAGTGGTGTACCTGTGAGCCAAGCATACAACCAGATCGAAAAGTATTCCTATGAGGGTGTATTCACAGGCTTGTTCTCGCTTGTTCAGGTGTTCGTAGCAATGAATCCCGATGAAACGGTGTACTTTGCAAATCCGGGAATTGATGGGAAATTTAATACCGACTATTACTTTCATTGGGCGGATTTTAACAATGAGCCAATCAATGATTGGAAGGAAATTGCTTCCAAGCTGCTTTCTATTCCGATGGCACATCAGTTGATCGGCTTTTACACCGTAGCAGATAGTGCCGATGGTGTATTAAAGGTCATGCGCAGTTACCAATACTATGCCGCAAGTGCGATCTCTGATGTTGTTTCTAAAACGAAATGGGATAGCGGTAAACAGCGTGGTGGTTTTATTTGGCATACGACGGGTTCAGGTAAGACTATGACAAGTTTTAAGTCGGCACAGCTTATCGCAAATTCTAAGGATGCAGATAAGGTTGTCTTTTTGACCGACCGTATAGAACTCGGCACACAGTCCTTAAAGGAATATCGTGCTTTTGCAGATGAAAATGAAACCGTGCAGGCAACGGAGGATACTTATGTACTGCTTTCTAAACTGAAAAGTACGGATATAGCGGATACCTTAATCGTTACCTCGATTCAAAAGATGAGCAGGATCAGGGACGAGGAAGGCGGGCTGAACGCAAATGACATTGCTGTCATAAACGGTAAACGACTGGTATTTATTGTCGATGAAGCGCATCGTTCTACATTTGGGGATATGTTGTCAACGATAAAGATTACATTTCCCAATGCGATTTTCTTTGGCTTTACGGGAACACCTGTATTTGATGAAAATGCAAAAAAGGATAGTGCGCAAACGGATGTATTTGGAAATGAACTGCATCGTTACAGCATAGCTGACGGTATTCGTGACAAGAATGTGCTAGGCTTTGATCCGTATAAGGTTTTGACTTTTCGGGATAAAGATGTCCGCCGAGCGATTGCACTGAAGCAGGCAAAGGCAGAAACTGTGAAGGATGCCCTTGATAATCCGGAAAAGACCGAAGTGTTCTACCGGTTTATGAATGATGTCAAAATGGCAGGCTTTATGGGCGATGACGGCAACTGGGTGAGGGGCATTGAGGACTATATTCCGAATGTGCAGTACATATCCGACGAACATCGCAGTAAGGTCATTGAGGATATTCGTTCCAATTGGACGGTACTCAGTCATAACGGAAAATTCCATGCGATCTTTGCTACGAGCAGTATTCCGGAAGCGATCGAATATTATCGTTTGTTAAAGGTTACAATGCCGGAATTGAAAACGACGTGTCTGTTTGATCCGAACATTAGTAATGAGGACGGGGATTACAAAAAATATAAGGGTAAACCGATTGCTTTGTTCAAGGAGGATGGACTTGTTGAAATCCTTACGGATTATAATAACAGGTACGGTCAGGATTTTACGATTCCGACACATGCAAGGTTCAAGAAAGATCTGTCACTTCGTCTTGCGCATAAGGAGCAGTACAAACGCATTGAGTGTGAACCTGAAAAGCAGCTAGATATGCTGATCGTTGTTGACCAAATGCTGACGGGATTTGATTCTAAATGGGTAAATACGCTCTATATGGATAAGATGATGGAATACGAGAACATCATTCAGGCGTTTTCGAGAACCAACCGTCTTTTCGGACCGGATAAGCCGTTTGGCATTATCAGGTACTACCGAAAACCTCATACGATGGAGCAGAATGTCAACAAAGCAGTGAAACTGTATTCCGGTGATAAGCCGATTGGATTGTTTGTTGAGAAATTAGCATATAATTTGGATAAGCTGAATATGACTTTTCAGAGTATGGCAGATTTGTTCAAAAATGCAGGAATACCTGATTTTGCAAAGCTGCCTGACGATCCGACAGAAAAAGCAAAGTTTGCACAACTGTTCAAGGATTTTAATGGCTATCTGGAAGCTGCTAAAATTCAAGGATTCAGCTTTGATCAGCGTGAATACGATATTATAGATGATAATGGTGACAATCAGCAGACGATTTCTATGAAGTTTGATGAAAATGCTTATCTTATTCTTGCTCAAAGATATAAGGAGTTGTTATTAGGTGGAGGCGGACCGAAGGACAAGGATATTATTCCGTATGATCTGGTGGGTTATTTAACAGAAATCGACACAGACGTGATTGATGCGAACTATATGAACAGTCGGTTTGAAAAGTATTTGAAGCTGCTTGAGCAGGAGGAAACAAAGGAAGAGCTTTTACAGCAGGCAAAAGAGGAGCTGCATAAGACTTTTGCGGCATTAAATCAGGAGGAACAGAAGTATGCTAACTTGTTTCTGCACGATATAGAGCGCGGAGATGTTGTCGCGGAAAAGGGAAAAACGTTTCGTGATTATATCACTGAATATCAATATCGTGCAAAGGACGATCAGATTCATCGTTTTGCTTCCGCGTTCGGACTTGATGAGGAAAAGCTGCGCAATATGATGAGCCTGAACCTGAACGAGAATAATATCAACGAATTTGGCAGACTGGACGAGTTGAAAAAGAGTGTTGATAAAGGAAAGGCTACGGCGTTCTTGGAAGCATATGAACAGACAAAACTTATTCCACCAAAAGTCAATATGAAAACAGATCGTTGGATCAGAGACTTTATTTTATTTGATGGGTATGAGATTGATGCACCGGATGAGCCGGAAAAGGAATGATCACCTTTCATCAGCGTAAGCCCCAGTAGTTTGACTTAGCTTAAACCCGACAATGAACGCATAACCAAGTCAATATCTTTGTTTTCCAGTTCTTGGATAATGTGCAGGTATGTCTTTTGTGTTGTTGTCATACTGGAATGACCTAAACGACGGGCAACGCTTGCGATTGACACGCCTGTAAACAAAAGCAGTGAAGCGTGCGTATGTCGTAATCCGTGAACGGAAATAACTGGAATTTTACACGCTTTACAGTGACGTGCAAGAATGTCATTTACCGTTGAATTGTAGACTGTTGACTGGACGAAAATCGGCTGATCTTCCGGCAGATGCTTGACCAGTTCAGAAAACTGGATCACGGTCTGCCAATCAATCTGTATTTTTCGTACCGATGACTTGTTTTTTGTTGGCTGAAATCCACCCTTTCCTTTGTAATCCCATGTTTTACTTATGGAAAGGGTTTGGTGTGCAAAGTCAAAGTCTTTTGGCGTGAGAGCAAGTGCTTCGGAAAAACGCATACCCGTCTTTGCGACTAACAGAATAAAATAATCCCAATTCACGGCATCCTTCAATTCCAGCGAAGTCAGCAGAGTATGTAATTCAAATTGATTCAGGTACTTCACCTTTTTGGGTGTCGGCTGCTTCCCTTTGATGATAGCCTTTCGTGTAGGATCCCGTTCGATCAGTCCCTCATCAACTGCATCTAAGATAGCACCTTTCAGTTGATGATGAAAGTCCATGGTCGTCTGCCTTTCGTGGTACTCGGCGTAGTCGTTCAATAGTTGTTGATATGCGATCCGATTCATATCACAGACCTTTAAGCTCGGTATCAGCTTTACGAGCCATTTCTGTGTCATAAGATACTTGTCCATTGTAACTTTTCTGACCGCACCTTTTTTGTAAACGATAACCCATTTTGCATAATATTCATAGAATAAATCAGTGTCTCTTGTTTGTGTCAGCATTTGTAATCCTCCATTTTATAAAAATGGGCTTACGCTGATAAAAAGTGATCTCAAAAATTTTACATACATTTTACATTGATTATCCTTGATTTTTACATGCTTATATTACGATGAAAACGGAAAATAATAAAAGAAAGCATGTAAAGATGAAGGAGTAAAACATGGACATTTTTGGATTGCTCACCATGCTTGGTGGGCTGGCATTGTTCCTCTATGGAATGAATACGCTGGGAGACGGTCTGACAAAAATGGCAGGCAGCCGTTTGGAGCAGATATTGGAAAAGCTGACAAGCTCGCCGATCAAGGCGGTGCTGCTCGGCGCGGGCGTGACGGCAGTCATACAAAGCTCGTCCGCGACAACCGTCATGGTCGTCGGTTTTGTCAATTCGGGTATTATGAAGCTGTCACAGGCAGTCGGTGTGATCATGGGTGCAAATATCGGTACGACAGTCACCTCATGGATCCTCAGCCTGTCCGGTATCAGCGGAGACGGATTTCTCGTCCAAATGCTGAAGCCCAGCTCATTTTCGCCGGTGCTCGCAGTGATCGGTGCAGTGTTCCTGCTCTTTTTGAAGGATGAAAAAAAGAAGGATATCGGAACGATCCTGCTCGGCTTTGCCGTGCTGATGTTCGGTATGGACACGATGAGCGGAGCAGTCGAGCCGCTTGCGGATGTACCGGCATTTCAGGAGCTTTTTCTGGCATTCAAAAATCCGATCCTCGGTATGCTGGTCGGTGCGGTGCTGACCGGCATTATCCAAAGCTCATCGGCATCCGTCGGCATTCTGCAGGCGATGTGTGCGACCGGAGCGGTCAGCTTTGGTGCGGCGATCCCGATCATCATGGGACAGAACATCGGTACGTGTGTGACCGCGCTGCTGTCATCCATCGGTGCGAACAAAAATGCAAGGCGCGCGGCACTGGTGCACCTGTATTTTAACATCATCGGTACGGCGATCTTTATGATCGTATTTTATTCACTGAATGCATTTCTGCAGTTCGGATTTCTGGCAGAGGCGGCGAATCCGGCGGGGATCGCCATCGTTCATTCGGTGTTTAATATCACGGCAACGATCGTGCTGCTGCCGTGCTCCCGCGGGCTGGAATGGCTGGCGACAAAGACCGTGCCGGAGCATGCGGAGGAGGTGCAGACGGCAGAGCCGGAACATGTGCAGGATGCAGGGATCCAGCTTCTGGATGAGCGCTTCATGGAGCGACCGGCATTTGCTGCGGCGCAGGCGAAACATGCGGCAGGTGAGATGGCAAAGCTCGTAAATGAGTCACTCACGCTTGCACTTGGTCTTTACGAGGATTATGATAAGAGAAAGGTCAAACGGATCCTAAACATCGAGGAACAGGTCGATGCTTACGAGGATATGCTCGGCACATATCTCGTGCGCCTCTGCGCAAAGCCGTTGAATGCGCATGATACGCATGAAATGACGACGCTTTTGCACTGTATCAGTGATTTTGAGCGGATGACGGATCATGCGGTGAACCTCGCGCAGTCTGCGAAGCGGATGCACAAGGAGCACGTACATTTTTCAAAAAAGGCACTGGAGGAGCTTTCCGTTTTTTCCGATGCACTGCGTGAGATCATCTCGCTGACCTTCCGTGTATTTGATGAGGAAAATGCGCAGGCGGCAGCCTGCGTGGAGCCGCTGGAGGAGGTCATTGACGATCTGAAGGAGGAGATCCGCACGCGGCATATCCGGAGACTCGCGAAGGGCAAATGTACGATCGAGCTTGGCTTTGCACTGACGGATCTTGTGACGGATTATGAGCGCATCGCGGATCACTGCTCCAATGTTGCGGTGGCGGTGATCCAGATGGATGAAAATGAGCATGACGTGCATAACTATCTGGGGCAGGTCAAGACGCAGGATCCGCAGTTTGCAGGCATGTATCAGACCTATAAAAAAACGTATGTCTTAGACTGACCGGTATCCGGTCGGCAGAAAAAGGGATGAAAAAATGACAACGATCTATGTGGTAGAGGACGATCAGAATATTCGTGAGATCGAGAGCTTTGCACTGAAAAATTCGGGCTATGAGGTGATGGATTTTTCATGTGCCGCAGATTTTTACCGGCAGCTTGAAAAGAGGCTGCCGGAGCTGGTGCTGCTCGATATCATGCTGCCGGATAAGGACGGACTGGATCTCGTGCGGGAGCTTCGTTCCCGCGTGGAAACACGGAGACTGCCGGTCATCCTCGTGACGGCAAAAACGACGGAGCTTGACAAGGTCAAGGGACTGGATCTCGGCGCAGACGATTATCTGACCAAGCCGTTTGGCGTGATGGAGCTGATCTCCCGCGTCAAGGCGCTGCTGCGGCGGAGCGGCGGGCAGGAGGAGGACAGCCTGCTGCGGTTTCAGGAGCTGACGATGGATCTCGTGCAGCATCGGGTCAGAGTATCGGGTGAAACGGTGGAGCTGACCTACAAGGAATTTGAGCTGCTCCGTATTTTTATGAAAAATGCGGGTATCGTCCTCCAGCGGGAAACACTGATGAATAAGGTCTGGGGCACGGATTATGAGGGCGAGAGCCGGACACTTGACATGCACATCAAGACGCTCCGGCAGAAGATCGGCGAGTACGGCAACCATATCCGCACCGTGCGGAACGTCGGCTACCGGCTGGAATAGTGATGGGAGAACCGTATGAAACGTAAGATCAACGCAAGATTTGTGCTGCTCACGGCTGTGTCCGTGCTGCTCACGTTGCTGCTCGCGACAATGGTTTTTTATGAGCTGCTGAAAAAAGAGGTGCTTTCGGATCTGAGGTCATATACCTATGTGCTGGAGCACGCGGGTGTGTTCGATGATCTTACGGCAGTGCAGGAATATACGCTGTCCGATACGGATGTGCGGATCACGCTCATAGATCCGGACGGAGCGGTGCGCTACGACAGTCAGGCGGATGCAGATGTCATGGATAACCATGAAAACCGTCCGGAGATCGCACAGGCATTGCAGGACGGCGAAGGCTCAGCGATCCGTCATTCGGATACGATCGGCAGAAACGTGTTTTATTATGCGGTCTGTGAGGACAGCGGCTCGGTGCTCCGCGTCGGGAAGGAGAGCAACAGCATCTTTGCGGTATTTGCGAGCATCGTGCCGTGGATCGTCGGGATCGCCGTGCTGCTGATCGCGGTCGGTATGGTGCTGTCGCATTATCTGACGCAGCAGCTTTTAGAGCCGATCGGACAGATGGCGAATGACATGGATCATCTGGATTCCATGACGGTGTATAAGGAGCTGATCCCGTTTGCGGAAAAGATCCGGAAGCAGCACGATGACATTTTGAAAAATGCAAGGATGCGGCAGGATTTTACGGCGAATGTGTCACATGAGCTGAAAACGCCGCTGACCTCCATTTCCGGCTATTCCGAGCTGATCGAGAACGGCATGGCGACGGATGCGGATGTGCGCCGTTTTGCAGGCGAGATCCACAAAAATGCCAACCGTCTGCTCATGCTCATCAACGATACGATCCGGCTGTCGCAGCTTGACGTGCCGGAGCAGGAGATCTCCATGCAGGATGTGGATCTCTATGAGATCGCACGGACATGTGTGGATATGCTGCAGATCAATGGGGAAAAGCATGATATTTCCATCGACCTTTCGGGTGCACCGTGCAGGGTATATGCCAATCGTGAGATGATGGAGGAGCTGGTGTACAATCTCTGTGACAATGCGATCCGCTACAATGATTCGGGCGGGAGCGTGCATGTCACTGTGATGCGCACGGAGGATCAGGTGGTCTTGGAGGTGGCGGACACCGGTATCGGTATTTCCGCAGAGGATCAGGAGCGCATTTTCGAGCGGTTTTACCGTGTGGACAAGAG
>CAZERX010000082.1:0-9136 GCA_964515045.1 uncultured Eubacterium sp. | reverse complement strand
AAAACGGTATCCCAGCCTGCGGTATCGGCTGCTGATAACAGTAAGTAGTCAACGCCGTCCTGAATGAACTTCTGAGCTGCTGTGATCTGCTCGTCATTCTTTAAGCTGTATGCGAAGGATGCCTCATAGCCATTCTCTGCGGTAAAGAATTCCTTCATATCCTTATCATTTGCGGTACGGTAGCCGGACTCGTTGGGGTCGTTGTTGATGATTCCGACCTTGATCAGTGCGCCGTCATCTGCTGCCGCTGCGCTGTCGTCTGCGGTATCATCTGCAGTGTCGTCTGCTGCTGCATCATCGGTTGCTGCTGCATCGTCTGCCGGTGCATCTGCGGTATCTGCCTTTGAACCGCATCCAACGATCATGGTTGCTGCCATTGCTACTGTCAGTAAGCTTGCTACTACTTTCTTCTTCATTCTTGTTTCCTCCCTTATTATGTGTTCCTGAATTGGATCTGTAAGGTGTTTCGTCCTTACATGTTTCATTATATGGATTTCAGCACATGATTCAACCGAAAAAGAAGCGATTTTGACCGTTTTGGTGTGTTGAACAATACAAATTTTCGTATTTTCTATGGATTTTAATACAAATTTGTGATTTAATGGAAATAGGTTGAAAATCTTACGCCCGAACGGGCAAAAAGTAGATTTTTTTACGATCCTGCCGACAAAACCGACCGGATTTCGCGTTGGTAAAGTTGGCAGATCCGGTTTTTCAGCGATGTTTTTTTCCGTTTTTTCCTCCGCAGATCCGTGAAATTATTCAACCGCTGCTGCGGATTTTGTAAAAAAACGGTAAAAAATCTATGACACGATCAGAAAAAAATTAAGAAAGGAGCCTATCGACATGATACCAAAATATCAGCGGATCGCCGATCACCTGCGCGAGCAACTGACCGATGACAGCCTGCGTCTGACCCGACTCCCCACCGAAAAGGAGCTGTGTGCGCGCTATCAGGTAAGCCGCCAGACGATCCGGCAGGCACTCGCACAGTTGGAAAGTGACGGTCTGATCCACCGCCGGCAGGGAAGCGGAGCCTATGCGACCGGTCTGCATCCCGATGCCGCGCACAACCGCATTGCGATCCTCCTGCCGAGCGACAGCGACTACACCTACGCGCGTCTGCGAAGCGACCTGCAGCAGCCACTCCATCAGCAGGGCTTTTCCGTTTCCGTTCACCTGACACATCACAGCATCTCCGCAGAGCGTGAGATCCTGCAGGAGCTTCTGGCTGCGCCGCTGCGCGGACTGATCGCGGAGCCGGTAAAAAATGCACTGCCAAACCCGAATCTCGATCTCTACGAACGGCTCTGGGCGAAGCAGATACCGACCGTGTTCCTGCGCGGCGGCTATGCAAACTTCCCGCCGCGTCCGTCGGTGACGGAGGATGATTACGGCGGTGCCTGCCGGCTGACGCAGTATCTGATCGACCGCAGGCACACCGCCATCGCGGGCATTTTCCGATCCGATACGATGTCCGGCATCCAGCGTTACAGCGGCTATGCGGACACCTGCTGCAGCGATGGGCTGCCGTGGGATGATACTACGGTCTTATGGTACGGCACGCCGGAGCTTCTCGCACTGCAAAAAAAACAGGCAACGGGCTTTCTTTCGGATTTTATCCGTCAGAAGCTCCCTGCCTGTTCTGCTGTCGTCTGTCAGGATGATGAGATCGCCTACTGGCTCACGCGTGAGCTGCTGCGCGCCGGGCTGTCCGTTCCGGACGATGTCGCGGTCGTCGGCTTTGACAACAGCTACCTCTGTGAATTTTCCGTGCCGTCACTGACCTCACTCTCGCCTGCCATGTCCACGCCTGCCGCCGCTGCCGCAGAGCTTTTGCTCGGACAGCTCCGCGGACAGTCCGTGTCCTCCATCCGGCTGCATTATGAGCTGATCGAGCGCATGAGCAGCGTGCGTGTCTGACTAGCCGCGCGCCCGCCATTCACGCGGCGACATTCCGACCGTCTTTTTGAACACAAAGCTGAAGTAGTGGGCATCCTTATAGCCCACTGCCGCAGCGATCTGTGCCGAGGACTGCTCCGTTTCGCGCAGCAGCCGCTTCGCCTGCTCCATGCGCTTATCCGTGACATATTCCACAAAGGTCTGCTTCATTTCCTGTGAAAAAAGTCCGCTGAAATAATTCGGGCTCATCCCGCCTGCCTTTGCGACCTCGTTCAGATTCAGCGTCGCGTTCATATAATTCTCATCAATATAATTTAACGCCGTCTGCAATACCTTTTTGCCCTGTGTCTGCTGCTTCTCATCGCGCAGCCGCAGCGCCTCCGTGAGCACCGTGCAGACATACTGCTCCATCGTTTCTGGATCCGTCACGACCTCGTGAATGCGGTCAGCACCGACTGCCTGCAAAAATTCCTCCTGACTGAAGCCAAGCCCTCCGACATAGGACTGCGCCGTAAACTGGATATTTAACAGCAGATAATCCCGAAACAGTCTGGATGATACCGCATCGCCCAGTCTTTGGAGATAGCCGTTCACAAATTCATGGATCTCCGTGCTCTGTCCGTTTGACAGGAAGCCGCGGATGATCTCCGGATCGACCTTATCCGCGTCCAGCCCGCCAAAGCGGTCACCCTCTGCATTCTGCACTGCATCCGTCAAAAGATCTCCGGTCAGTATGTGCTGTCCCTGCGTCAGATAACGGTACGCATAGATGTGATTGACGATCCGGTAGCATTCCGACAACTGGCTGAATCGCTCCACGGGCGTTCCGGCCGCCACATACCATTCCTCATCACCGGACTGCTCGCACACCTTTTCGATATACGCCACATGCTCACGCGCACGCTCCGGCAGCACCTGTATGTCGCCCATCAGCAGGACACCGTGCGTGTTCATGTTCCACCGGAACACCAGACATTCCGGAAACCGCAGAAAATACCGCAGCAGCTCGTCGCGGCTCTCATCCGCCTGCACGCCGAACAGGATGAGGTCGTAGCCGGAGGCATTGATGTTCAGCCCCTGTCTGCCTGCCTCCTCGTAAAGCTCCTGTGCGGACAGCCTGCCCTCAAAGACCTTCTCAAAAAAGCTGTGCAGTGCATACTGCTCATACTGCTGCATCTCGCTCTGGAACTTCCTTACATAGTTTTTCTGCTCCTGCTCTGCCTCGATCTTTTCACGGATCTCAGCAAGTGCCTTCTGCAGCGAACGCCGTGTGATCGGCTTCAGCAGATATTCATCCACGCCCTCGGAGATCGCCTGTCTTGCATAATCAAAATCGTCATAACCGCTGATAATGATGATCTTCATATCGGGGTATTCGCTTTTTACGATATGGCTCAGTGCCAGTCCGTCCATGAACGGCATCTTTATGTCCGTGATCAGCACATCCGGCACGGTCTTTCGGATCAGCGGCAGTGCCATTTCACCGTCGCCCGCCTCGCCGACAAAGCGGTAGCCGTACTGCTGCCACGGAATGTTATCCCGCAGTGCCTCGCGCACAACGCTCTCATCTTCTACCAAAAATACCTTTAACATCTTATCCTCTCCGTCTGTTTAGTCCACACGCTCTCCCAGATAGCTGCTCACATTTTCCTTTGTGAATACCAGCTCATCCACAAAATACTCCTTTTCGACCGTTTCACCGGCTTCGAGCTTTCGGATCACCTCCGCGAGCAGCTCACCCTGCCTCGGATTACACTCGACCTCACAACTGATCCTGCCGTTTGCCACCAGCTCCAGCGCATCGCCAACTCCGTCAAAGGAGATCATCAGCATATCCGCATGTTCACCGGTCAGAAGTCCCGCTTCCTCGATCGCCTCGATCGCACCGAACGTCATTTCGTCATTCTGACTGACGACCACATCAATGTCTGTGCCGCTCCGAAGGAGCTGTGCCATGACCTCCTTGCCCTTCACAACGGTAAAATCACCGGAAGCGCGCGCTGCGATGTTCCAATTCGGATGCTCGTCTGCAACCTCGTCAAAGCCTGCACTTCTGCCGATCTGCGAGGATGAGCCGAGCGTTCCGGTCAGGAGCACGATGTTCAACTCCTCATCCGTAAGCCCCTGCTCCTGCGTATAGGCTTCCAGCCACTCACCGGCTTTTCTGCCCTCCGCCGTCATGTCACTGCCGATAAAGGTCGTATACAGATCCTCCGAGCCTTCGATCTTTCGGTCTACGAGGATCACCGGTATGCCCGCGTCCTTTGCCTCCGTCAGCACGGTCTCCCAGCCGTCCGTCATCAGCGGTGCGAAAACGATATAATCCACGCGCTGTGAGATAAATCCGCGGATCGCCTTGATCTGGTTCTCCTGCTTCTGCCTTGCATTGCTGTACTGCAGGAAAAAGCCGTTTTCCTTCGACAGCGCCTTTTGGATGGACTCCGTATGCGTCGAACGCCAGACAGACTCACTGCCGAGCTGTGAAAAGCCGACCACGATCAGATTTTCATCGTCGAGCGCATGCGTATCCTCCATCTCCTGCGGTGTCGTCTGTTCAAAGCCGCCATTCGCGATCAGCAGTGCAAAAAAGAGTACCACCAGCACCGCCAGCGCCATGACCAGCCGTTTTTCATTTCTCATCCTGCCGTCAATCCTTTCCCTGCATAAGCTCTGCGTTCCTGCCTGCCGGACGCACCGGTATCGTTACAGTCACGACCGTACCCTCGCCTGCCGTCGATTCGATCTGCATCCCGTAATAATCGCCGAAATACATGCGGATTCGCTCGTTGACGTTCGCCAGTCCGAAGCCGCCCTCCGTATCCTTGCAGGGACGTTCGATCTCCCCACGGAGCTGCGCCAGCTTCTCCGGCTCCATGCCGACACCGTTATCCGCAACGGTCAGCACGATGCAGTGCTCCTGCATTCTGCCGGTAACAGTGATCTTTCCCAGCGCGCGCTTGTATTTGATGCCGTGATAGAGCGCATTTTCAACAAGCGGCTGCAGCGTCAGCTTTAAGATCTGATACGGATAGACCTCCGGCGCAATGTCGATCTCATAGTCTAAAATGTCGTGATAACGCGCCTGCTGGATCTTTAGGTAGCTCTTGATATGCTGCTCCTCCTCACGGATCGAGATAAACTCTGCGCCGTGACTCAGCCCCAACCGGAAAAACTGTGACAGCGAAACGACCATGTCTACCGCCGCATCCGACGAATCGCTCTCGATCAGCCACACGATCGTATCCAGCGTATTATAAAGAAAATGCGGATTGATCTGCTCCTGCAAAAGCCTTAGCTCCGCGTGACGCATTTTCCGCTCATCCTCCTTGATCTTTGTCACCATCGCGGCAAGGTGCACGGTCATATTGTTCACCGAGCCGGACAGCTCCGCGATCTCCGCAGGTCCCGCGCGCTCTGCCCGCACGCTGAAATCTCCGTGCGCGACCTCTCCGGTCACCTGCCGGAGCCGCTCGATCGGCCGCACGATGCCGCTCACGGTCTGCGCCGAGATCAGAATGACAAGGAGCAGGATAAACGCGAGCATCACCACAAATACGATCAGAAACTGCTCCACCTGCGCGTTGAGCTGCAGCTTCAGACTGTTCATGCTGCGCGTCTGATAATAAATGTAATACTGGATGTCATCCTGTATCAGCTCCGTCAATATGTAAATGTTGTTATCCAGCATTTCCATATTTTCATCGTAATGCCCGCCCTCCTGCAGATTGTACTGGATATCGTCGATCCGATCCTCCAGCGTGTCAAGATTCCGCAGCAGGCTTTGCAGCCACAGGCGGCTCTCACGGTCAGTCGTGATCCGCACCAGATCGCTGAAATCCTCGCGCAGCGTATCCACCAGCTCATACGGATCCTCTACGGTATTATCGCTTCCGATGCTGTCTAACGTGATGCTGCCCGCCACCAGCCGGTAAATGCTCTCGTCCAGCTCATCCCGAAAGTCAAGGTTATAATTGTTCGCGATCATCATATTGCTCACGATCTTGTCATAGGCACTGCTGTATCCCTTGAGCGACACGAGCAGATACACCGACATCGCCAAAAAAGGCAGGATCGCCACTGCGACGAGCAGGATCAGCATTTGCTTTAATGAAGTTTTTTTCGTTTGTCCGATGCTTTTTCTCATACTATAAAAGTACACCCTGCACACAAGATTGTACAGGGTGTTGGTTCATTTTCCTCTGCTTATTCTGCCGAAAAACAATATTTTGTCTCGGATTCATAAACCTCTCCTGCCGCAAGGAAGGGCTGTTTGAAGTTCTTTTCATTGACGGAGTTCGGGAAATACTGTGTTTCCAGACAAAAGCCCTGTCTGTTCACATAATCGACACTGTCCTTTCCCTTCTGTCCGCCAACGAAATTGCCGGCGTAGAACTGGATACCGACGCAGGTCGTGTACACATCCATCTGGATGCCGGATTCCTCAGATCTTGCGCGTGCTGCGAGCTGCAGCGTTCCGTCTGCCTTATCCAGCACATAGTTGTGATCGTAGCCGCCGGTGTAGCGGATCTGTGCAAAATCGTCCTCGATACGCGCTCCGATGACGGTCATCTGTCTGAAATCCATCGGTGTGCCGGATACGGATGCGATCTCTCCGGTCGGGATCGCCTTACCGTCGATGACCGGTGTGTAATAGGACGCGAGAAGCTCCAGCTTCTGATCCAGCATCGTTCCCGATGCGTGTCCGTTCAGATTGAAATATGCGTGGTTCGTGAAGTTTGCCACGGTCGTCTGATCTGCGGTCGCACGATAACGGAGTCCGAGCGCTCCCTGGTCATCCAGTGTGTAGGTCACGGTCACATCCATGTTTCCGGGGAAGCCCTGCTCTCCGTCGGGGCTGTGATATGCGAATACGACATGCGAATCGTCTGCCTCCGTAACGTTCCAGATCGCTGCATGGAAGCCGTCTGCGCCGCTGTGCAGGTTGTTCTCGTTGTCGTTCGCCTCCAACTGATAGGTCTTGCCGTCGATCGTTACCTGTGCGTTGGCGATACGGTTGCCGTTCCGTCCGATCACTGCGCCCAGATAGCCGTTGACATGCTCGTACTGCTCTGCGGTATCATAACCGAGCAGGACATCACGGATCTTTCCGTCCTTATCCGGTACGCGGATCGCCTGCAGGGCTGCGCCGAGGGTGATCAGGTCAACCTCCATGCCTGCGGCATTTTTCAGTGTGTATTTTTCAACGGCTCTGCCGTCGCTGGTCTTGCCAAAATCTGCTGCCATTTGTGTGTCCTCCTTGAATATATCTCACTACATACTAACCTTGGGGCATGTGCATATATGACTCGCAGGCACGCTCCCGCTACCTGTCGCTGGCAGTGGTACATAAGTGACCTGTGATACGGTCACTAAGTACCAGCCGCTCCAAAGTACCTGCCTCGTCCATATATATCACATGCCCGATCCACGTTACTGACTACTGACCGTAGTAGCTTTTTGACTATGGTCAGTTTTACTGTCCATAGTAGCTTTTTGGACTACGGACAGTTTACTGTCCGTAGTATGCGTTTTCCCCATGCTTCCGGTAAAAATGCTTATCCTTGATGTTATCCGGTGCGGGTGTGACGCGCGGATTTATAAGCTCCGTGTTGCGTGCCATCTTTGCGACCTCCTCTAATACGACCGCATTATGAACGGCTTCTGCCGCATCCTTGCCCCATGTGAACGGGCCGTGGTTCTGACACAGCACAGCGGGCGTATAGACCGGATTGATCCCGCGTGTTTCAAAGGTTTCGATGATCACGACACCGGTATTTTTTTCATAAGCCTCGTTGATCTCCTCGGTCGTCAGATTCCGCGCACAGGGGATGGCTCCGAGGAAATAATCCGCATGTGTCGTTCCGTACAGCGGGATATCCCGACCTGCCTGCGCCCATGCGACCGCTTCCGGTGAATGCGTATGTACGATACCGCCGATCTCGGGATATTTTTTGTACAGCTCGATATGTGTCGCCGTATCAGAAGAAGGCTTGTATTTTCCCTCGATCTTATTTCCGTCCAGATCCATAACGACCATATCCTCCGGTGTCAGCGCATCATAATCGACACCGCTCGGCTTGATGACAAAATATCCGCTCTCTGCATCCCTGCCGCTGACATTGCCCCATGTGTAGGTGATCAGCCCTCTGCGGGGAAGCTCCATATTGGCTTCATAGACTTCTTTTTTTAACTGTTCTAACATATCTGATCCTTTCTGGCAGCATGGGATGCGCATGCATGACACCACACATACGCATCCCATACGAAGCACATTTATTTCATTTCAGCAGCTACACGCGCATAGATCCCGTCCGCGTCAAGCTGATATTTGTGGAGCAGCTCCTTTGCGGGGCCGGACTCACCGAACACGTCATTCATACCGATGCGTGTGACCTTGGTCGGGCACTGCTCACTCAGACACTCGCTGACAGCCGCACCGAGACCTCCGATGATGCTGTGCTCCTCTACGGTAAAGATCCGTCCGGTCTTTTTCGCAGCGGCAACGACCAGCTCCTCGTCGAGCGGCTTGATCGTATGGATATTGATCACCTGCGCGTCGATACCGTCGGCTGCGAGCTTTTCTGCTGCCTCCAGTGCCTCAGACACGCACAATCCGGTCGCGATGATGGTGCAGTCCTTTCCGTCGCGAAGCTCGACACCCTTTCCGATCTCAAACTTATAATCCGCGTTGTCATTGATCACCGGCACTGCCAGACGACCGAAGCGCAGATAAACCGGTCCTTCATGCTCATACGCTGCCTTTACGGCTGCCTTTGCCTCGATATCATCACTCGGATTCAGAACGACCATTCCGGGGATCGCACGCATCAGCGCGATATCCTCGTTGCACTGATGGGAAGCGCCGTCCTCACCGACGGAAATTCCGGCATGGGTCGCACCGATCTTTACATTCAAGTGCGGATAGCCGACTGCATTTCTCACCTGCTCAAAGGAACGTCCTGCCGCAAACATGGCAAACGTGCTGATGAACGGTACAAATCCGCAGGTCGATAAGCCTGCCGCGATACCGGTCATATTTGCCTCTGCGATACCGCAGTCGATGTGACGCTCCGGAAACTCCTTTTTGAATACGCCGGTCTTTGTGGCTGCTGCCAGATCGGCATCTAATACGATCAGATCCTCATGTGTTTTTCCAAGCTCGACTAAAGCATTGCCGTAGCTGTCTCTGGTTGCGATCTTTTTTACTTCTGACACAATGCTTCACCTGCCTTTC
>CAZERX010000081.1:0-9160 GCA_964515045.1 uncultured Eubacterium sp. | reverse complement strand
CCTCCGCAGCGACTGCCGCACAGCTCCCGCCGGAGGAGCCGCCGGATACATGTGTGAGCTTCCACGGATTCGCAGTCGCGCCGAATGCCGAGGTCTCCGTCGTGCTTCCCATCGCAAATTCATCCATGTTCGTTTTGCCAAGCAGGATCGCGCCTGCCTGCTCCGTCCGCAGCACGGCTTCTGCCGTATAGGATGGGATAAAACCGGCGAGCATGTTTGAGCCGCAGGTCGTGCGAAGCCCCTTGGTACAGAGGTTATCCTTTGCGGCAAACGGCACGCCTGCAAGCGGTGCCGTCAGCTCTCCGCGCCCGATCAGCCGGTCACACTCCTCTGCACGGCGCAGAGCGCCCTCTGCATCGACCGTTACAAAGCTGTTCAGCCGTGCACTGTCCGCTTCGATCGCCGCCAGCGCCTCCGTGACGGCTTCCACCGCGCTTACCTCCCGTTTTTTTATCTGCTTTGCCAGCGTCACCGCCGACAGACTCATTATAGACATTTCACATTCCTCCGCTCTCTACGCGATCGTCCGCGGCACGAGAAAGCCGCCGTCACGCTGCACCGGTGCATTGGCAAGCGCGGCTTTGCTGCCGTCGCCGTTTGTCACGACATCCTCCCGCAGGACATTGTGCTGCGGGAGCACATTTACGAGTGCCTCCGTTTCAGACGTATCCGGCTCCCGCAAAATATTTACATAATCTAACATTTTCTCCATGTCACCTCGGATATCCAGCGCCTGCACATCCGCAAGCGACAGTTGTGCGAGCGTCGCCGTATATGCGATCATTTCATCCGTGATCTTTACTGTCATTTTTGATCCCTCTGCTTTTTCCTTTTTTTCTCTGACACGGACAGCTTACAGCGGTCGTGTCTGCCCGTACAGCCACTCTGCTTCCTCTGTCGGCAGGTACGGACGCAGTGTTTCATACACGCGCGCATGGTACGCATTCAGCCGCTCCCGCTCGTGTGAGGAGAGCAGCGATACGTCGATCGCCGCGCGGTCAAAGGGTACCACGGTCAGCGTTTCAAAATAAAGGAGCTGTCCGCACATTCCGCGTTCACCCCTGCGGCAGAGCAGCAGGTTTTCGTGACGGATGCCGAATTTCCCTTCGAGATACAGCCCCGGCTCATCCGATACGAGCATCCCCTCGGTAAAAGGCTCCGGCGTTTCACCCGCGCGCAGCCGCCAGCCGATCCGCTGCGGTCCTTCGTGCACGTTTAATAAATAGCCGACACCGTGTCCGGTTCCGTGCAGATAGTCCAGCCCCTGCTCCCACAGCGGCATCCGCGCCAGAATATCCAAGTGCTGACCGCTGATGCCCTCCGGAAAACATGCGGCAGCGAGGTTCAGATGCCCGCGCAGCACCGTCGTATATGCACGGATCTCCTCGTCCGTCAATCCGCCGAGCGCGATCGTGCGCGTGACATCCGTCGTTCCTTCCATATAATGTCCGCCGGTATCCGCAAGGCAGAAGCCGTGCGGCTCCATAACGGCATCCGTCTGTTCCGTCGCGCTGTAATGCACGACCGCACCATGCGCGCCGTAGGCGATGATCGGCGCAAAGCTCTGATACAGATAGTTTTCCTGCTCCCTGCGTAAGGACTCCAGCTTTTCTGCGGCACTGCGCTCCGTCACGCGCTCCGTTCCGACCGTATGCTTTAGCCAATAAATGAACCGTGTGAGCGCCACACCGTCACGCACATGTGCGATGCGCTCATTTTCCATCTCCTGTGCCGTCTTTACCGCCTTCATGCGTGTGATGGGGCTGTCCTGCAGGATGCAGGTCACATGCTCCGGTACGGCTTCCAGCAGCCGCTCACTCACCGTATTTTGGTCTAAAAGAAGCACCGTGCCCTGCTCCAGTGCACCGATCCGGTCACAGACGGACGCATACGGCACGGGATACACATGATCCTCTGCCAGCCGCCCGATCAGCTCCGCAGACAGCACGCCGTCCTGCACACACAGCTCTGCACGCTCCGGTCCGACCAGTACATACGACAAAAAGACCGGCGTATACGCGATGTCACTGCCGCGCAGGTTGAGCAGCCATGCGACCTCATCCAGCGCACAGACAAGCATATGGTCTGCGCCCTTTTCCTGCAATGCTCCCCGCAGCCTCCGCAGTTTTTCTGCGCGTGTGCTTCCCGTGAGCTGCTCCGGCAGCTCATATACCGGCTGCGCCGACAGCGGCGGGCGCTCCGTCCAGATCTCACCCGCAAGATCCCTTGTACCGTCGAACCGGATACCCTTTGCATCCGTTTTTTCGCGGATCCGGTCTGCCATGCGGCGGCTGACCGTGCGTCCGTCAAAGCCGATGCAGGTATTCCGTGCGAGCTTTTGCGCCAGATATTCCGCCACCGACGGCACACCGGCTTCGCCGCTTTTCATCAGCGTGATGCCGGTGCCGTCAAGCTGCTCCTTTGCCTGTATGAAATATCTGCCATCCGTAAAAAGTGCCGCCTCCTGCTCCAGCACGACCAGCGTGCCCGCAGAGCCGGTAAAGCCGGACAGGTACTCCCTTGCCTTGAAATAGTCGCCGACATACTCCGACGCATGAAAATCCTCCGTCGGCACGAGATATGCCTGCATTCCATATGCGCGCATCCGTTCCCGAAGCGCCTGTAACCGTTCCGTTATCGTGGTTTTGATCATTTTCATATTTTCACCTGATACCTTATTTTCTTTCGTTTATCTTAGCATCACCCACTTGGCATTGTCAATTTTGCAAAACATTGTTATAATAACTTGCGTAGCAGTTCAGCCATGACTGCAGAGCAGGATCATCATGCCCGCATGAATGAGACTGCTTCGCAGGTCATGAGCGAAACGCCGTGTTATGAGCAAAGTTCGCTGCGCAGCAGCAGGAAAACGCTGGAAGCGTCTTTGCGAATGGCGTTGGCTGAACTCAGTGACCGATATTAATTAGGAGGATAAAGATCATGGAACAGTCAATTTTTCCTGTCGGCTATGAATCCGCGCTGAACCTGCACGATACGCAGATCGCGATCAAGACCGTCAAGGATTTTTTTCAGAAGCATCTGGCACAGAATCTGAATCTGGCACGCGTATCCGCACCGCTTTTTGTTCTGCCGGAATCCGGTCTGAACGATAACTTAAACGGCGTGGAGCGTCCGGTCGCCTTCGGCATTCGTGAGCAGGGCGATAAAATGGCAGAGGTCGTGCATTCACTCGCAAAATGGAAGCGCTTCGCGCTGGATAAATACGGCTTTGCAGTCGGCGAGGGTCTGTACACGGACATGAACGCCATCCGCCGCGACGAGGACACGGACAATATCCATTCCATCTTTGTAGATCAGTGGGACTGGGAAAAGATCATCACAAAGGACATGCGCACCTTAGACACCTTTAAGGCAACGGTCAGCGCCGTGTATAAGACGCTACAGCAGACCGAAAAATACATGTCCATCGAATATGACTACATCGGAGAGCTGCTCCCGAAGGACATCAAGTTCATCACCTCACAGGAGCTTTTAGACCGCTATCCCGACAAGACTCCGAAGGAGCGTGAATATGCGATCTCCAAGGAATACGGTGCAGTCTGCATCATGCAGATCGGTGACAAATTAAGCAACGGCGAGCCGCACGACGGACGCGCGCCCGACTACGACGACTGGGCGTTAAACGGCGACATCTTTGTCTATTATCCGGTGCTCGACATCGCACTGGAGCTGTCCTCCATGGGTATCCGCGTCGATGAGGATTCCCTTGCAGAGCAGCTACAAAAAGCGAACTGCACGGATCGCGCTTCCATGCCGTTCCAGAAGGCGATCCTTGAAAAAGAGCTGCCCTACACCATCGGCGGCGGCATCGGTCAGTCACGCATCTGTATGTTTTTCCTGCGGAAAGCGCACATCGGAGAAGTGCAAAGCTCCATCTGGCGCGAGGACACCATTCAGGCTGCCAAGGCTGCCGGTGTAAGACTCTTATAAACAACATATCTTATAAAGAAAAAAAGGAAGCCGCATCACCGCAGCTTCCCTTTTTTATCTTTATTACTATCTTTATGATTATCTTTATTTCTGTTTTCCGTCCGCGAAATACTCCTTCACCAGCCGGAACACCACGCCGGACAGCAGGAGTACCGCGATCAGGTTCGGGATCATCATCAGACCGTTGAATGTCTCCGCGATATCCCACATCAGTCCGAGATCCAGTGTCGCTCCGACGACCGCCACGAGCGCATACACGAACATGAACGGCTTATTCGCACGCGAGCCGATCAGAAATTCGATACAGCGCGCGCCGTACAGTCCCCAGCCGATCACCGTCGAGAATGCAAAGCAGCACATTGCGACCGCCGTAAAGATCGTCACCCAGCCGCCGTATACGGATACAAAGCCGCTGATCGTAAGCTCTGCGCCTGCTGCCTCGCCATAATTGACCGGAACGCCGCTGCACAGGATGACCAGTGCCGTCATCGTGCACACGATGATCGTATCGACAAATACCTCAAAGATACCAAAAAATCCCTGTCTGACCGGCTGTTCCGTGTCCGCACACGCATGTGCGATGGAGCCGGTTCCAAGTCCTGCCTCATTCGAGAATATTCCGCGGGAAACACCCTTTTTTGCACTGATAAAGAAGCTGCCGACCACGCCGCCGGTCACGGAAGCGGGGTTAAATGCGCCCTCAAAGATCGAAGCAAACACAGCCGGTATGTGACCGATGTTCAGAATGATCACGCCAAGGGAAAGAACAATATAAAACAGCGCCATGAACGGCACGAGCTTTTCCGTTACGCTGCCGATCCGCTTGATGCCGCCGATCAGGATCAGTCCGATCAGTACCGCGAGCACGATACCGATCACAAGGTTTACCGTACCTGCGGACTCTGCCGTGATAATATTGAAATTATACAGCGCAGAATCGATCGAGGTCACGATCGTATTGACCTGTGTGGCATTTCCCGTACCGAATACGGTCAGCACGCCGAAAATACAGAAAAGGTACGCCAGCCACTGCCAGTGCTTTCCGAGTCCGTTTTTGATAAAATACATCGGTCCGCCGACCAGCTCCCCGCGCTCGTTCCGTTCGTGGAAATGCACGGCAAGCGTAACCTCAGCGAATTTGGTGCACATTCCGAGCAGTGCGGAGAGCCACATCCAGAATACCGCGCCGGGGCCTCCGATCGCGATCGCGCCTGCGACACCGGCGACATTTCCCGTGCCGATCGTCGCCGCGAGTGCCGTACAGACCGCCTGAAACGGTGTCAGTGCGCCGTCGGATGCTTCGTGTTTTTTCAGCATCCTGCCGATCGTCACTTTCATCGCATAGGGAAATTTCCGGATCTGCAAAAAGCGTGTGCGGATCGTCAGATACAGACCGACACCGAGGATGCACAGCATTGCCGGCACACCCCAGATGAAGTCATTGACTACTTTGTTGATAGATGCGATCATTTGTAACATTTTCATTTTCTCCTTTTGTTTCGATTCCCAAGCGCCGTCCTACAGCGTTTCCACCAGAAGTCCGCTGCGGTATGCGCGCAAAAGCTCCTCCAATGCCTCGATCTCCTGCCGGATCTCAAGTCCCTTATCCGTGTCCGCGACCGTCATGCGGCGCGTTGCCGAGGACACGACCGCGTTGTGCGAATGGATGTCCGTTCCATTCACGACCGCCTGCTCCACGGACTCAAACGGCTCATGTGCCGCGAGGATCAGTCCGTGCGAATCGTAGATCAGCGTATAGCCCGCGATACCGGTCTTGGAGCGGTACGCGCGTGAAAAGCCGCCGTCGATGATGAGCAGCCTGCCGTTGCACTTCATCGGTGATTCCCCGATCGTCGTTTCGACCGGAATGTGTCCGTTGATGATATGCGCATCCTCCCGCGTCAGCCCAAACTCCTTCAAAATGGACAAAACGACCGGCTCCTTTTCGACCAGACGGTAATACGGATTTTTCTGCTCCTTATGCGTCCGTTCATCCGCGATAAAATACCGCTCAAAGGTCGTCATCTTCGCCTTGCCGAACACCGGCGAATTTTTGTTTTCCCAGATAAACCAGAAAATGTCCTGTCCCTGCTTTTTCTCGACCGGATCCATCGAATAGTAGCCGAGCCGCACATAATGCTCCAGCACATCGTAGAGCCTTCGTCCGCTGTAGGTATGCCCGAACAGCGCGACCTCCTTAAAGCTGCCGTCCTCATTCATCGGCACGCAGCCGTGATAGAGCAGATTGCCGTTGTACACCTTGTACAGACTGCCCTTATTCAACAGAAAACGCACATGCTTCTGGAGCTTTTCGCAGTTTTCAAAGGCGTGTGTAAGCCTTGTGACGACCTCCTGCTCCTCCGCGGTCAGCTCATACGGATGCGCAGGGTCGATCGTCGGAAAATAAGTATCCCGCAGCGGATAGGTCACGCCCTCCACCTCGACCGTGCCGTGCAAAAGATCCATGCGGTGCAGAAGCCGCCGCTCCTCCATGTCAAATTCCGGATGCTCGGCGATGAGCGCGCCCTCCAGCTTGAACTGGATCACGGCGATCGCCTTGTGCATCTTTTCGTCGAGCTGTGCATCCTTGACATTGTACTGCTCCTCATCGTATTCCACCTTAAAATACTCACACGGATCATTCTGATACGTCGTCATGGCAAACCGCGCGAGCGGCACGAGATTGATGCCGTAGCCCTCCTCTAAAATGTCAAGATTGCCGTATTTTGCGGAGATCCGCAGCACATTCGCGATACACGAGGGATTGCCTGCTGCCGCACCCATCCACAGCACATCGTGATTGCCCCACTGGATGTCCACGGAATGATACGCCATGAGCGTGTCCATGATCAGATGCGGATACGGTCCGCGGTCAAAAATATCACCGACCACATGCAGATGATCCACGACGAGCCGCCGGATCAGATCACAGAGCGCGATGATAAGCTCCGGCGCACGTCCGGTCTCGATCACGGAATTGATGATCTCATCATAGTAATCCTCCTGATCTGACTGGTCAGGTCTGCCGGTCAGAAGCTCCTCGATCACATAGGAAAAATCCTGCGGCAGTGCCTTCCGCACCTTGGAGCGCGTGTATTTTGAGGAAGCGTTCTTGCAGATCGGGATCAGCCGGTAAAGCGTCACGCGATACCAGTCCTGCATGTTTTCCTCGCGTCCAGCGACCTCCTCTAACTTCCGTTCGGGATAATAAATGAGCGCCGCGAGGTTCTTTTTTTCCATTTTGCCAAAGGTCGTACCGAACTCCTGCTCGATTTTCAGCTTGATCGCACCGGAGCCGTTCCGCATGATATGCTGAAACTGGTCATACTCCCCATGCACATCCGTGATAAAATGCTCCGTGCCCTTCGGCAGACTGAGGATCGCACGCAGATTGATGATCTCCGTCGCCGCAGATGCGATGGTCGGATACTGTCTTGCCAGACTGTTCAGATAACGCAGCTCCATTTCTCCCATATACGCGCTCCTTCCATAATAAAAAGTTTTACATAGAAAATTGGACTTAGCATTCACTGCTAAGTCCGTGAAATCGTGTGTCAGCCTCTCTCTGCAATTACATCCGGCATCTGATAAAGCCCTGCCGGCTTTCCGTTCAGGAATTTCGCAGCCTCGACAGCTCCTTTTCCGAATACGGCACGTGAATACGCCGTATGCTTAAACTCGATCACCTCATCCGCGCCTGCAAAGATCACCTCATGCTCGCCGACGATCGTACCGCCGCGCACAGCCGAGATCCCAAGCTCCTTCGCGTCACGCTTCTGTCTGCGGTCGCTGCGGTCATAAACGTACTCGTACTGTCCGTCCATCGCCTCATTGATGGAATCTGCCAGTGCGATCGCCGTGCCGCTCGGCGCATCGAGCTTCTGATTGTGATGCTTCTCGACGATCTCCACGTCGAAGCCTGCCGGTGCGAACACCTTCACTGCCTTCTGCAAAAGATCCATCAGCGTATTGATGCCGAGTGACATATTCGCAGAACGGAGCACTGCGACCTTCTGTGACGCGCGCTGCACGTGCTGAAGCTGCTCCTCGGATAATCCGGTCGAGCAGAGTACGACCGGAACCTGTTTTGCTTCGCACCAGTCGAGCAGCTCATCGACTGCTCCTGCGTTTGAAAAATCGATCACGGCATCTGCCTGCACATCACATTCCGCGAGTGATGCAAACACCGGAAAATCATTCTTTTTTTCTGTATAGGTATCTCTACCTGCAACGCTCGTGATCTCCGGATCATTCGCGCAGAGTCCTGCGATCATCTGACCCATCCGTCCGTTGCAGCCGTGCATGATTACGTTTGTCATCTGTGTTCTCCTTATTCCGTCACCTTTAAGCCGTAGTCCTTCATCACCTGAATGAGCTTCGCTGCATTTTCTGCGCTCATCCCACAGAGCGGTGCGCGGAGCGATCCTACCTCAAAGCCCATCGCATTGAGCGCACGCTTCACAGGGATCGGGTTCACCTCTGAAAACAGTGCATCCACGAGCGCACGACCTTTAAGCTGCAGCTCTGCCGCTTTCTTGAAATCGCCGTTCAGCGCATACATACACATATCGTGCACATCCTTCGGTGCGACATTTGACCATACGGAGATCACGCCGACTGCTCCGATGGACATGAGCGGAACGACAAGTCCGTCCTCACCGGAATACATGTCGATCTTTCCGTCACACAGATCCATCGTGGTCACTGCCTGTGAGACATTTCCGGTCGCTTCCTTGATGCCTACGATGTTGTCATATTCCTTTACCAGCGTCGCTGCGGTCTGCGGTAAAATATTGCAGCCGGTACGGCTCGGCACATTGTACATGATGATTGGCAGCTTGGTGGAGGCTGCGATCTGTCCGTAATGGCTGATCAGACCTGCCTGTGTCGCCTTGTTGTAATACGGTGTCACGATGAGCGCGCCCTCACAGCCTGCCTCGTAAGCATCGTTGGTGAGCTGGATCGCGGTCTTGGTGCAGTTCGAGCCTGTGCCTGCCACGACGGGGATGCGGTGCTTCGTCATCTTTACCGCCGCACGGATCACATCTGCATGCTCCTCCATCGTCAGCGTGGAGCTTTCACCGGTCGTACCGGTGATCACGATACAGTCTGTGCCGTTGTCTATCTGAAACTGGATCATCTCGTCCAGCTTGTCGTAATTTACCTCAAAATCGTCCTTCATTGGTGTGATGATCGCCCCACCGGCACC
>CAZERX010000080.1:0-9259 GCA_964515045.1 uncultured Eubacterium sp. | reverse complement strand
AAAGATCGGCGACAGCTCGGCGGTGGATATCCTCACCAACGAGGAGATCACGAAGGCGGCGAGCCTCAAGCTGACCTCGCTGTACACGCTGGCGCAGATGGCGGGCATCGAGGATGCGCGCAGCTTTATCTGGCATTTCATAGACTATGAAAGGGAGGTCGTGCGGACGGATGAAAATGAAAACCAAGCTGTTTGATTATATCGAACGTGATAATTTTGTCTACAACCTGTCCGGCGTGACGAAGCTGTTGTGCTTCCTTTTGCTGTCCTTTGCCGTGATGCTTACCTACGATATCCGAAGTGTCCTGCTGATACTGGTCTTTTCCTTTGTGATGCTGCATATATCGGGCATCCGGCTCAGTCAGGTAAAGCTGATGCTGTACTATACGCTGCTGTTTCTCGTGATGAACTTTCTGCTCACGTATTTATTTGCGCCGCAGTACGGCGTGGAGATCTACGGCACGAAGCATCTGCTGTTCACGTTCAACGCACGTTATATCGTGACGCAGGAGCAGCTCTTGTATCAGATCACGAAGCTCAGCAAATACGCAGCCGTGATCCCGCTCGGTATGCTTTTTCTGCTGACGACCAATCCGAGTGAATTTGCGGCATCGCTGAACTCGATCCATGTCAGCTACAAGCTGTGCTATGCCTTCGCGCTGACGCTCCGCTATTTTCCGGACATCATCACGGAATACCATGAGATCGCACTGGCGCAGCAGAGCCGCGGACTGGATCTGTCACAGAAGGAAAAATTCACAAAGCGCGTGAGCAATACGGTACATATCATGGTGCCGCTCATTTTCTCCGTGCTGAACCGTGTGGAGGTCATCAGCAATGCGATGGATCTGCGCGGCTTTGGAAAAAATAAAACGCGTACATGGTATGCCAGAAAGTCGCTGAAAACGAGTGACATCCTAAGCGTCACGGTCTGTGCGGCAGTGCTTGCAGGAACGCTGCTCATGGCGGCATTCGTCAATCACGGACGCTTCTGGAATCCGTTCGTATACGGCTGGCTGTAGCATGTCACAGGATAAAAAAGAAAGAAGGAATCAAAAATGAGTATGTTTGACAAACCGATCCTTGTATTCCAGACTGATTTTACATACGCCGAGGGCGCGGTCAGCTCTATGTACGGCGTGGTAAAGACGGTCGATCGGGAGCTTGAGATCTTTGACGGGACACACCAGATCCCGCAGTATGATACGTGGAGCGCGAGCTACCGGCTGTATCAGAGCCTGCAGTTCTGGCCGAAGGGTACGATCTATGTATCCGTCGTTGACCCCGGTGTGGGTACGGCGAGACGCGCCTGCGTGGCAAAGACCGTGGACGGCTACTATATCGTGACACCGGATAACGGCGCACTGACGCATGTAAAACGCTATATCGGCATTGAGGCAGTGCGTGAGATCGACGAGAGCGTCAACCGTCTGAAACGAACGGCGGGTACGTCGATCTTTCACGGCAGGGATCTGTTCGGCTATACGGCGGCGCGCCTTGCGAGCGGTATCATAGATTTCGAGGGCGTGGGTCCTGAGTATCCGGTCGATGAGATCGTGGAGCATGAGCTTTTGGAGCCGCAGATCTCGGACGGTCATGTGAGCGGTATTTTCGAGATCAACGATCCGAATTTCGGCAACCTGTGGACGAACATCCCGACGGAAGCCTTTCAGAAGGCAGGCTTTGCCTATGGAGATACGGTGCATACCGTGATCCGGCATAACGGAGAAACCGCATTTGAAAACGATCTGTTGTTTGAAAAGAGCTTCGGATTTGTTGACAAAGGCGATGTGATGATATATAACAATGAATTGATGAAGGTCGCACTGGCAGTGTGTCAGGGCAGCCTTTGTGCAATGCATCACCTCGATTTTGGTCCGGATTGGACCGTCGAGTTCTCAAAAACAAAATAAACATACGAGCAGGAGGAGCAAAAGTATGAAGAAAGCATTTCAGATCAACACAAAAACCATTGTTGCAACCGGACTGGGCGCTGCATTATTCGCAGTGCTGTTCATGTTTGTAAAGATCCCGACCGGTATTCCGGAGACGCAGATCCAGACCGCATACGGCATCGGCGCATTCTTTGCAGCACTGTTCGGACCGATCGCGGGCGCAGCGATCGCATTTATCGGACATGCGGTATCAGACAGTGTACAGTACGGCTCTGCATGGTGGAGCTGGGTCGTAGCATCCGGTGTCTCATGCTTTATCGTGGGACTGATCATGCCGAAGCTGCATGTAGAGGAAGGTGCGTTCGGTAAAAAGGACGTGCTGCTCTTTAACGTGACACAGATCATCGCAAACGTTGTTTCATGGATGATCGTTGCACCGGTGCTGGATGTTGTCGTATACAGCGAGCCGATCAGCCTGCTGATCGCACAGGGACTGACCGCTACGATCTCGAACGCCGTATCCATGGGTGTGATCGGAAGCCTGCTGCTGTGGTTATACAGCAAGACAAAGTCATCGAAGGGAAGTCTGTCTGCTGAGGACTAGATTGCTGACATAGGCTGATATTAGGAGGAAAAAGAATGCCACCGAAACCGAAATTTACGAAAGACGAAATTGTATCCGCAGCACTGGGCGTTGTATCTGCAAAGGGAGCAGACGCGCTGACTGCGAAGGAGCTGGGAGATGCGCTCGGAAGCTCTGCACGACCGATATTCACGGTGTTTAACAGCATGAAGGAAGTGCAGGAGGAGGTGCGCGCGGCAGCGATGCGCCGTTTTGAGAGCTATGCAGAGCAGGAGATTCCCGATATGCCGCTGTTTAAGCAGGTCGGAATGCAGATGGTCATGTTTGGAGCGAAGGAGCCGAAGCTGTTCCAACTGCTGTTCATGCAGGAGGAGCGCAGCGCGGAAGGCTTCGACGATGTGTTTAGGAACGGCGGACTGGGTGATACGGTCGATGTGTGCATCCGTACCATTCAGAATGATTATGGTCTGAGTGCCGCTGATGCCGAGGAGCTGTTCAAGCATATGTGGATCTATACCTTTGGTGTGGGTTCGCTGTGCGCGACGAGAGTCCGTTCATTTTCAGAGGAGCAGTTGAGTGAGATGCTGACCATTGAATTTACGGCGATGATGACACTGATGAAGCAGAAACAGTAAAAAGACAGATAAAGAAAACAGAAAAAGCGCTGTCGGAGAATCTCCGGCGGCGCTTTTTTGCGTGGTATCAAAAAATGCGGATAACAGGACTTGAACCTGCACGGGAAGCCCACCAGAACCTAAATCTGGCGCGTCTGCCAATTCCGCCATATCCGCATCTTGCAGCCGGGGTTACGGCTGCTTTTTTAGTATACGATAGAAAAATGAAAAAATCAACAAATAATGGTTGACAAATTGCTTTACTGGTGATATGGTTAATTACACAAGTAATGAACCAGACAACCAAAGAGGTAGCAAGGTGGAAATGGAGGTAGAAGCTTTGAATGAACTGTTATCTCAGGACAGATCCATTTATCTACAGCTTGGCGAGATGATCGAAACGGATATTCTGAGAGGGATCCTGCAGGAGGAGGAGCGTGTGCCGAGCACGAATGAGCTGGCAAGGCTCTATACGATCAATCCCGCGACAGCGGCGAAGGGAGTAAACCTGCTCGTAGATGAAGGGATACTTTACAAAAGGAGAGGAATCGGTATGTTTGTGGCAGAAGGAGCGAAGGCACAGATCATAAACAAGCGGAAGGATGCATTTTACGAAACATATATCAAGGGTCTTTTGGAGGAAGCAAAGAGCCTTGGGATCAGCGATGATCAGATCATCGAAATGATCCGGTCACATGCAGGAGTCAGCAGAGGAGGAGAAAAAATGAGTCAGTTAGTTTGTGAAAATATTAAAAAGACGTACAAAAAGCAGGAGGTGCTGCACGGCATCGACCTGACCATCGAACAGGGAAAGATCTACGGACTGATCGGTCGGAACGGCGCGGGAAAGACGACGCTTTTATCCATTCTCACCGCTCAGAATCCGGCGAGCGAGGGAACAGTCACCTGCGACGGAATGCCGGTATGGGAAAATCCGAAGGCACTCGAGCATCTGTGCTTTTCCAGAGAGCTGAACACACTTTCCGTGCTCGGACCGAACACCATCAAGGTAAAGGAATATCTGCAGATGGCGCGCACCTATTATCCGAACTGGGATCGTGAGATGGAAAAGGATCTGGTACAGCGGTTTGAGCTGAACGTGAAAAAGAAGATCTCCAAGCTCTCAAAGGGAATGCTTTCCATGGTGACGATCATCGTGGCGCTGGCGAGCAAGTCAGACATCACGATCCTTGATGAGCCGGTCGCAGGACTGGATGTCGTTGCGCGTGAGGAGTTTTACCGGCTGGTATTGGAGGAGCATGAAAAGAGTGGCAGAACCTTTATCATATCCACGCATATCATCGAGGAAGCAGCGAATATTTTTGAGGAAGTCATTTTCTTAAAAGAAGGTAAGCTGCTGCTGAAGGAAAATACGCAGGAGCTTCTGGAGCGCGCCGTGCATATCAGCGGACGCGAGGAGGATGTGGATGCGATGTGTGCAGGACTCAGCGTGCATCACGCAGAAAAGATCGGACGCAGCAAGGGTGTCACGGTACTGCTTTCTGAGGGGCAGCAGCTTCCGGAGGGCTATGATGTGACGGTGCAGCCGGTATCCCTGCAGAATCTGTTCGTTGCGTTATGCGGAAGGGAGGCATAAAATGAACGGAATGTTACGTGCCATAAAATATGCGAGCTTTCGGGCTGCGCGTGTGATCGGTATTACCGTGCTGATGGCGGTGGGATTTGTTTTTTACTTTGCGTTTCTGAATGAGGAGGCATTTACCGTTCAAAATCTGGTCGCGCGGTTTCCTCTGACACTGATATTCGTCGGAAATCTGATGATCTCGCTGTATGGGATGATCGATGTGGTCACTTACATGCAGCTTACGTTAAGCTACGGCTCGACCAGAAAACAGGCGATCTGCAGTCAGATCTACATGGGTGTCGTGCAGGTGGCAGCGATCGTGCTGATCCTCGCCGTATCCTGCGCGCTCATACCGGAGCAGTGGCAATATATGACCGGCAGCTCATTCGTTCTGCTCGCACAGAATCTTATATTTTTCGGCAGCGGACTGGCGCTGCTCGGCGGACTCCTGATCTATCGGTTCGGACGGGTCGCGTATTGGATATTTGTCATGCTCATGGCGTGCGGCGGTGGTGTATTGGCAGGCTTCGGAGGCTATGCCGGCGTGGATACGGTTTCTTTGGTCGGTCAGACAGCGCTGCAGCATCCGGCGCTGCAGTTGCTGGGGATCTTATGGTTTGCAGTGATGTCAGTGGTCTGCTGGCTGATCTTAAGGCGCAGCGAAGTGCATGTATAGAGGAGGAGAAAAATGAGAGCATTAAGGAGTCAGTGCAGATGGCAGCGGGATATGCTGATCCTAAATCTGGCAGTCATTGGTGTGATGTATGTGTTCGGACTGGTGATGCAGGTGGTACTTTTTGATGGTGAGGACAGCGTGATCGAGATGGGAACGCTGCTGTGTATGATTGGATTTATCATATTAAGCATGTTTGAGGGTATGAACATGCTGACCGCCTATAATTATCCGCTGGCGTTCGGACAGACGAGAAAGGTCACTTTTCCGGCATTTGTCGGTTCAGTGTTCCAGCTGCAGCTTGGTGTCGGTGCTGTGATCAAGGTGCTGTACCATTTAGAGCATGTTTTTATAGAGATCGTTTTCCCGAATGCATGGATCGAGAGCATCGGTGCGATCCAGCAGTGGAAGCATCTGCTGCCGTTGCTGATCGGTACGACAGCATTCAGTGTGATCCTTGGTGCAGTCGTGATGCGTTGGGGAAAGACCGCGTACATGGTCATATATATCGCGATGATCGTGTTCGGAGTCGGTCTGTCCCGTACCGCAGAGTATCTGTCAGAGTGGCAGTCGGACAGTGTTGTGGCACAGTGGGTGGATCGGATGATCGGATTCGTTCTGGCACATATCGCGCAGACGCTGTGGATCGGTGCGCTGGCAGCAGCCGTGCTGTTCGTGGGCGGCGCATATCTGCTGGTGCGAAAGCATGAGGTTGCAGTCTGAAAGGAAAAAGAAAAAAAGGAAATTTTACGGTCAGCGTAAGGGCTGTAAAATTCCCGCCAGTATTTTCCTGTCATATTTTCACGATGGGCGGAAACACTAGCTATTGAGTAGATGAAAGATCACTCAATACAAGTGAATGGATATGGAGGAAATACCATGGCAACAAGTAATGCAAAGTCAGGTACGAACCAGATGGCAGTGCCTGAGGCAAAGGAAGCAATGAAGCGTTTTAAGGAAGAAGTAGCGAGCGAATTAGGCGTACAGTTAAAGGACGGCTACAACGGCGATCTGTCCTCACGTGAGGCAGGCTCCATCGGCGGCGAGATGGTCAGAAAGATGATCAAAAAGCAGGAGGAGCAGATGAAGTAGCCTTCGTCTGACAACCGGTGCGTATAGAAAAAGGATGTGTCGATGGCACATCCTTTTTTCATGTTCCCTAAAAATTCCCTAAAAAATCTCTAAAAAAATAAAAAAATCTATGGAAATTCTAAAAGTCCTATGCTATAATGCATAAATGACTGCATAGGCGTTGCTATGCCCTTTTGCAGCAGCGCTTTTCATGATAGATCTACTAAGAATCTACTAAGAATAAAAGACGATAGTACAAGGAGGAAACAGTCACAATGAACGTACAGGTTGAGGATTTAGGAAAGAATATGGTGAAGCTCACCGTTGAGGTTGAGTCTGATGCAGTAGATGCAGCGATCAAGGCAGCATATAGCAGACAGAAGAACAAGATCTCCATTCCGGGCTTCCGTAAGGGAAAGGTGCCGCAGGCAATGATCGAGAAGATGTACGGCGCAGAGATCTTTTATGAGGATGCCGCAAACATCCTGCTGCAGGAGAATTATCCGGCAGCCGTTGAGCAGAGCGGAGTGGACGTTGTTTCACAGCCGAGCGTTGAGGTGACGCAGATCGAGAAGGGCAAGTCCTTCATTTTCACCGCAGAGGTTGCTAAGAGACCTGAGGTGACGTTAGGAAAATACAACGGTGTGACCGTGACCAAGATCGACACGACCGTAACGGATGAGGAGATCGACGCTGAGATCGAGACCGAGAGAAATGCAAACGCAAGAACCGTGACCGTTACCGATCGCGGCGTGCAGGTGGGTGATACCGCTGTCATCGACTTTGAGGGCTTCGTAGACGGCGTTGCATTCGAGGGCGGAAAGGGTGAGAATCATCCGTTAGAGATTGGTTCCCATTCCTTCATTGATACATTCGAGGATCAGTTGGTCGGCAAGAATACCGGCGATGAGACTGAGGTCAATGTGACCTTCCCTGAGCAGTATCAGGCAGCAGAGCTTGCAGGAAAGCCTGCCGTATTCAAGGTAAAGATCAACGAGATCCGCACCAAGGAGCTTCCGGAGCTGAACGACGAGTTTGTACAGGATGTATCTGAGTGTGATACCTTAGACGCATACCGCGAGGAGACCAGAAAGAAGCTGCAGGAGCGCAAGGAGAATGCCGCAAAGGGCACCAAGGAGGATGAGGCGATCAAGAAGACCATTGACAAGTCCAAGATGGAGATCCCCGAGGCAATGATCGACATGCAGGCACAGAGCATGATCGACGAGTTTGCACAGCGTATCGCGATGCAGGGAATGTCCATCGAGCAGTACATGCAGTTCTCCGGCATGACGATCGACAAGCTGAAGGAGCAGGTTCGTCCCGAGGCATTACAGCGCATCCAGAGCAGCCTTGTATTAGAGGAGATCGCAAAGGCTGAGAGCCTTGAGGCATCTGACGAGGATGTGGAGAAAGAGTTAGAGAGCATGGCTTCCACGTACGGCATGAAGCTTGAGGATATCAAGAATTACATGGGAGACGCTGAAAAAGAGTCCATGAAGCGTGATATCGCCGTTAAGAAAGCGGTAGAGTTCGTAATGGCGAATGTAAAGGAAAGAGCTAAGGCAAAGTCAAAAACTACAGAAGCTGACGCAGAATAGACAAATGATAAGACAGGCTGGCCTTATTAGATAGGGTCAGTCTGTTTTCACTCTGTAGATACATGGTTGAAGGAGGTTTTTTGTATGAGTTTAGTACCTTATGTCGTAGAACAGACGAGCAGAGGTGAGCGTTCTTATGATATTTATTCCAGACTGTTAAAGGAGCGTATCATCTTTTTGGGCGAGGAGGTCAACGAGACGACCGCGAGTCTGACCGTGGCACAGCTCCTCTTTTTGGAATCTGAGGATCCCGGAAAGGATATCCATCTGTACATCAATTCACCGGGCGGTATGGTGACCGCAGGACTGGCGATCTATGATACGATGCAGTACATCAAGTGTGACGTATCCACGATCTGTATCGGAATGGCTGCAAGCATGGGTGCATTCCTGCTCGCAGGCGGCGCGAAGGGCAAGCGTTTTGCACTGCCGAATGCGGAGATCATGATCCATCAGCCGTCGGGCGGTGCGAAGGGTCAGGCGACCGAGATCCAGATCGCGGCAGAGAACATCTTAAAGACAAAGAAGCGTTTGAACGAGATCCTTGCTGCGAATACCGGCAAGCCGGTGGAACAGATCGCGGCAGATACCGAGCGTGATAATTATATGAGCGCGGATGAGGCAGTCGCATACGGTCTGATTGACAGCATTATCACAAATCACAGCTAATCGGGAGAGACGACAGTGGCAGGAAAAAATATGGACAGGATCTGCTGCAATTTCTGCGGCAAGACGCAGGATCAGGTGCGAAAGCTGATCGCGGGACCGGGCGGAGCCTATATCTGCGATGAGTGCGTGGACATCTGTGCAGAGATCATCGAGGAGGAGTTTGAGGATGAAGCACCGGTGCGTGCGGGTGCGGATTTTGAGATCAATCTCCAGAAACCGAAAAAATTAAAGGAATTTCTGGATGAATACGTCATCGGACAGGAGGAAGCAAAAAAGGTATTGTCCGTTGCGGTATACAACCATTACAAGCGCATTACGAGTGAGCAGGAGATCGACGTGGAGCTGCAGAAAAGCAATATTCTGATGCTCGGACCGACCGGCTCTGGAAAGACGCTTTTGGCACAGACGCTGGCGCGCGTGCTGAACGTGCCGTTTGCGATCGCGGATGCGACAACGCTGACGGAGGCGGGCTATGTCGGTGAGGATGTGGAGAACATCCTGCTGAAGCTCATACAGGCGGCAGATTATGATATCGAGCGCGCACAGTGCGGCATCATTTATATTGATG
>CAZERX010000079.1:0-9402 GCA_964515045.1 uncultured Eubacterium sp. | reverse complement strand
CCATGCGGATCGCGCGCTCGATCGCCTCAGCCCCATCCGTGATCACCGCACCCTCTTTTCTGCGGTTTACGAGTGATCCGTCCGGCTCATAGGCGCGATCGGTGAAATATTCCCGCGCAACGCGCAGTCCGACATCCTTCGCCGCCTGCACGAGCTGACCGCTCGCCAGCGCCATCACGATCAGATCCTTGTCGTATTCATAGATCGCTTCGGCAATGCCTTTTGCAAGTGCATAATCCTTGCCTGCCATGTTATACATCGCACCATGCGGCTTGACATGCTGCATACGCACACCTCTCGCCCGACAGAAGGCATCCAGTGCACCGAGCTGGTACAGCGTATACGCCTTTGCCTCCGCAGGCGACACGTCCATATTTCTCCTGCCGAAGCCCTGCAGATCCGGATATCCCGGATGTGCGCCGACACGGATGCCTGCGGCTTTGGCGCGTGTTACGGTCTGCTCCATAACGAGCGGATCAGAGGCATGATAACCGCACGCGACATTTGCGGAGGTAATGAGCGGGATCACCTGCTCATCCAGCCCCAGTGTGTATCTGCCGAAGCTCTCTCCCAGATCACAGTTTAAGTCTATCTGATACATATCGTTTTCCTTTCCGTGTTTTACATTTTCAGCACCTGCTCCACAAAGCCGGTGTCTGCTTCTCCTGCCGCGAATACCGGATGCTTCATGATCTGATACTGGAAATCCAGATTCGTTTCGATCCCCATAATGACCATCTCATCCAGCGCACTGCTCATTTTCTGCAAAGCCGCAGCGCGATCCGGCGCATGAACGATCACCTTTGCGATCATGGAATCGTACTCGCTCGGGATCCGATAGCCGGTATACAGCGCGGTATCCACGCGCACGCCGTTTCCTGCCGGAAGGTGCATATGCGACACCACGCCCGGACTCGGCATGAAGTTCATGGATGGGATCTCTGCATTGATGCGGCACTCGATGGCATGCCCCCGCAGCTTCACATCCGCCTGCGTGAAGCTCAGCTCATCACCCTGCGCCACGCGGATCTGCTCAATGATCAGATCCGTTCCGGTCACCATCTCCGTGACTCCGTGCTCAACCTGTATCCGCGTATTCATTTCCATAAAGTAAAAGCCGCCCTTCGGATCCACGATAAACTCGATCGTGCCCGCATTCGTATAGCCGACGGTCTTTGCGGCGAGGATCGCGTACTCATTCATTTTCTGCCGCGTCGCTTCGTCGATCGCCGGTGAGGGCGACTCCTCGATGAGCTTCTGATGATTGCGCTGTACGGAGCAGTCACGCTCTCCGAGCGCCACGACATTTCCGTGCGTATCCGCCATGATCTGGATCTCCACATGGCGCGGATTCGTCACAAAACGCTCCAGATACATCGTATCATCACCGAATGCATTCGCCGATTCCTGCTGTGCGATATTAAACTGAAACTCAAATTCATCTGCCGACTGCGCCACGCGCATGCCCTTTCCACCGCCGCCGGAGGAAGCCTTTATCATCACGGGATAGCCGATCTGCTCTGCGAGCGCAAGCCCCGCTTTTGCATCATATACCGGCTCCTTCGTTCCGGGGACGACCGGAACACCCGCCTCCATCATCGTCGCGCGCGCCTGCGATTTATTTCCCATGCGGTCGATCACGTCCGCAGAAGGTCCGATAAAGGTCAGTCCATACTCCTCACATTTTCGCACGAACTCGCTGTTTTCGGATAAAAAGCCAAAGCCGGGGTGTACGGCATCCGCACCGACCTTGACAGCCGCCATGATGATCCGTTCCATATTCAGATAGCTGTTGCGCGCCGGACCCTCACCGATGCAGACCCGCTGGTCTGCGAGCTGTACATGCAGGCTGTGCTCATCTTCCTTGGAATAGACTGCGACGCTGCGGATACCCATGTTCCTGCACGCGCGGATGATGCGGACGGCGATCTCGCCGCGATTGGCAATTAACACTTTACTGATCAAGCTGACCGCCTCCTTTTAGCATTTTTTCACACGGAATAAGGGCTGACCGTACTCTACCTTCTGCTCATTGCTCACGAGCACTGCCTCGATCTCACAGTCAAATTCACACTGGATCTCGTTCATCAGCTTCATTGCTTCTAGGATACATACGGTCTGTCCGTTTTTCACACGGTCGCCCACTCTGACGAATGCAGGGGCATCCGGTGAGGGAGCGGCGTAAAACGTGCCGACGATCGGTGAGGTGATGAACTCCGTGCCGTCGTCCTGCGGCTCTGCTGCTCCGTCCGCGGGCGCGGGTGCACCGGCGGGAGCCATCGGCGGCAGCATCGGCTGCGGCGGCATCGCTCCTGCGACTACCGGCGGATTGTCCAGCTTGCTCAGCGTGAGCTTTACCTCACTATCCTTATAAGAAAAAACAGTCAGTGACGACTTCTCTACGATTTCCACTAATTTTTCTATCTGTTCGATATTCATATTTTTTTCCTCCAATATACACTACTGAAACAGTCTGCTGACACGCTTTGCGACAAGTCGGCAGTCGAGCACTTCCTTACACGGCACATGGATCTCCTGCCGCATCCGGTTGTAATCCAGCTCCTCCTCACGGTAGAGCTGCTGCGCTTCCTGCACGCTGATCGACTGAAAACGGATCTTATGATCCGTCTTTCGCTGCACGAGCTTTGGAATATCCACGGAAGCGACCGTTGCGATCTTTGGATAGCCGCCGGTCGTCTGCCGATCCGACAGCAGGATGATCGGCTTGCCGTGACTCGGCACCTGTATGGAGCCGTAGGCGATCCCGTCTGAGATCATGTCGCCCATTTCCTTTGCGGCGATGAACGCACCCTCCAGACGGCAGCCCATGCGGTCAAAATCACTCGTGACCGTATATTCCTCGGATAAAAAGGTTTCGATCCCCGCTTTCGTGAAGCGCTCGTCCTGTGGACCGAGCACGACGCGGAGCGTTTCCTGCTCTGCCGAAAAATCCTCTGCCTTCAGCTTTCTTGAAAGGAAGTACGGCAGGTAACGGCGCTTGATGCGGAAGTTGATATAATCCTCGTCTTTCAGCTTTCGCCCCTTAAAGCCGCCGATGCCGCTCTTTAGATTGGTACAGCGGCTTCCCATCACGACCGGTACATCCAGATAGCTCGAAAATGCGATGTAGCCGCGGCTTCCGGTGCGCGCGCTGCCAAATTTTAAGATGTCTCCGCGATTGACGTAGACTGCCTCATACATCGGCACCGGCTCTCCGTTCAGCGTCGGCATGAAATCACCGCCGGTGATGGCAATGATGGTTTCAGACGTAAACTGGAGCGTCGGCCCGATCAGTGTAAATTCGAGCACGGCTTCATTTTCCGGATTGTCCAGCAGCAGATTTGCGATCTTGAACGACCGCACATCCATGACTCCTGCCACGGAAAAGCCCTGACTCTGATAGCCGGTACGTCCCAGATCCTGTACGGTCGTCAGCATACCTGCCTTTAATACACGAATACCCATATGCAGCTACACCTCCCCTTCCATGACGCGAACCGTATAGGTTCCATTCTCTACCTCCGCGCGGATGCGCTCATACTCTGCCCGATCGACCGGAACAAACCGGATATAGTCACCCGCTTCTACGAGGATCGGGATCTCCCGATCAGGATCATAGGTTCTGACCGGTGTCATTCCCATGAGCTGCCAGCCGCCCGGTGAATCCATCGGATAGATACCGGTCTGCGAGCCGCCGATGCCGACACTGCCTGCGGGGATCCGCACGCGCGGATTCGCGAGCCGCGGGGTATGGATCCGTTCATCCAGTCCGCCGAGATAGGTAAAGCCGGGCAGGAAGCCGAGCATATAGATCAGATAGTCGGTGGAGATATGGATGTCGATCACCTCCTGCACGCTCAGTCCGGCGTGCTCTGCGATGGTTTCCAGATCCGGTCCGAACTCGCCGCCGTAGCATACCGGTATCTCGTAGATCTTTTTTTTGCGCTGTCCGGCTGCGACCTCGACCGAGAGGATCTTTTCCATCCGCGTCCGCATTTCGTCATATGAGATCACGCGCGGGTCATAATTGATGAGCAGCGAACAGAATGCCGGTATGATGTCCACCACGCCTTCGATATGCTGCTCACGCATCAGTTGGACCGTCGCAGCGATCCTCGCATTGACCGCCGGATCGATCACGCTGTCATATTGGATCAGCAGCGAGCTGTCGCCCGCGGTCAGAATCTTTACGTTCTGCATATTACTCACGCTCCTTTGATAAAAAAGAGGTGCAACCAGTCGCAAAGTGATTGCACCTCATTTACTACATATCCGCTTTTAGAATAAGCCTGCGATCTTTGACACGAAGGTGGTCACGCCCATGTATGCGGACAGTACGACCACGATCACGCCGAGAATGGTCAGCACGATCGGATGCTTGTAATCATTACCCATAATGGATTTTTTATACGCTGCGATCAGACAGATGCCGAGTGTGATCGGCAGGATCAGTCCGTTGAACGCGCCTGCCAGAACGAGCAGTACGGCAGGGTTGCCGAGGATCAGCATGATCAGCGTGGAAACAGCGATAAATGCGATGATGACTGCATTCTCGTTTTTCTCGATCTTTTTGTTAAAGGTCTTTAAGAACGATACCGAGGTATATGCGGCTCCGATGATGGAGGTCAATGCTGCACATAACAGCACGAGTCCTGCAAAACGATAGCCGATCTGTCCTGCACCCTGTAAAAATGCATCTGCTGCCGGATTCGATGCGTCAAGTGTCACACCCTTTACGACAACGCCGAGCACTGCAAGGAACAGCAGGATACGGACGAGCGTTGCGATACCGATACCCATCACAGAGCTTTTGGTGATCTCCTTCTGATTCTCTTTGCCGACGATGCCTGCGTCGATCAGACGGTGGGCACCCGCGAAGGTGATGTAGCCGCCGACCGTACCGCCCATCAGCGTCAAGATCGCTGAAAACAGAGGGGTCACTCCGGTCTCGGGAACAAAGGTATTCTTTAATGCATCACCCACCGGCGGCTGAACCACAAAGATCACGCCGAGGATCACAACGATCATGATACCGCCGAGCACCTTGGTCAGCGTATCCATCGCCGCCTTTGCATTTTTCAGCAAAAAGATCACGATCGCAAGTCCGCCGGAAAGAATGTATCCGAGCCATGTCGGGATACCAAGCAGTGTATTGAAGCCGAGTGCTCCGCCGCCGACATTACCGATGTTAAAGACCAGTCCTCCGAGTACGATCATAAATGAAACAAAATAGCCGAGACCGGGGAGCAGCTTATTCGCTACATCCTGTCCGCGCAGTCCGCTCGTGCACAGCACCTTCCAGATGTTTAACTGTGCGATGGCGGATAAAATAATGGATGCGAGAATGACAAAGCCGAAGCTCGCCTTATAATCATTCGTAAAGGTCGCTGTCTGGGTTAAAAATCCGGGTCCGATCGCAGATGTCGCCATCAGGAATGCCGCACCAAGCAGCGCACCGCCTCCTTTTTTCTTTTCTGCCATAACTAAATCCTCCTTAAACTTGTATTCTGCGCGCCTGCTCCGTCGTTTCCGAACGCCAGACCCGCATTAAAAACATTATAAATGATGAAACGCTTTTCGTCAAATTTTATCCGAACGTCCGCCAGATCTGACCCTTTCTGTGCCGCACGAATGCAGCGACGAGCAGCACGAGCAGTGCCGCGGTAAAGATCCACACGCCTGCCGGTACGTCTGCCACATGAAAGCAGCGGATGTTGATCCACATCTGGTTAATATTTTTCATCTCCGTTTCGTCAAAATAGCGCATGACTGCTGTCCGACCGATGACCTCCTTCGACGGATACTGCGTATAGAGCTGTCTGCCGATCTGCTCCTTATCCGCATATACGATATAATCCTCGTCGGCATCATCACCGGAAAAGAAATATCCGAGCGGATATGCGACTGCATCACTCTCATCCTCTGCACCGTAGCACCAGTTCAGATAAGAAAAGACCGTGTCATCCGTTCCGCCGCCGATCGCCGAGGTATAACCGATATAATACATATTCCGCACGGCATTGTCTGGTCTGGATACAAAATTGACAAAGGCTTCTGCGGCTGCCTTTTTGTCTGCGTCACCATTGATGCCATCCTTCAGCATCAGCCAGCCGTCAAACCACAGGTTCGAGCACTCCTTCGGAACGGCGTAGGACAGATAAACGCCGTCCTCCTCCGCCTGATCCATCGCATAGACCGCATCGCCCGACCACTGATAATTCGCGACGATCTTGCCGGTCACCATGTCTGCTTTTCCGCTGTCTGTTTCGAGCGCGTAGACATTTCCCATCATTTTCTGGAGCAGACGCTCCACCTCTGCGATCGTCTCCGGCGATACGTCATTCATCCGCTCCGCGAGCTTTTCCTGATAATCCGGATCGCTTAAAAATTCCTCTGCGGTCAGCTCCTCTGCGCGCAGATAACCGAGCGCCGCAAAATAGGTGTCACGCACGTTATCCTTTAACGTCACCTGACGGAAAAACTTCGGATCATCAAACACCGCCCATGTGGACGCTTCCTCCTCCGTCATATACTCCGGATTGTACAGCACGCCGGTCGTTCCCCACATAAAGCCTGCGGCGTAACGGCTCCACGGCACGCCGCCAATCTCATTTTCCTCAAAAACACCGGCGATGTACGGCGACACGCCGCGCACATAGTAATTATACTCATTATCCCTGTCAAAAAAAGCATCCGAATAGGTGTCTGCCATTCCCTCCTCGATCAGCTTCATCAGCATATATTCGGACGGACAGACGAGATCATAGGTATCACCCAGCGTGAGCTGCGTATACAGCTCCTCATTCGTACCGAAGCACGAATACTCAACGCGTACCCTTTTGCCGGTCGTTTCGTAATACCACTGTTCAAAATCCTCATACATCGGGTTCACGCCGAGGATCTCCGTGCCGTTGTCCAGCTCGATCCGCTCCTCCTCGTCCCAGTCGCCGAGGTCGATATATTCCTCCCAACTGCACACGCGGAGCACCGTTTCCTCCTCCGCGGCGAGCGTCTTCTGCGGCGCTGCCGTGAGCGCACACGCTCCCGTCACGAGAAAAAGTGCGAGCGCCGCGGCTGTCTTTTTTGCATTGCGCCGTCCGGCTGCATTCATGCCGATCACGACTAGGATCACCGCGACAAAGATCACCGTGGACAGCGCCCAGAGTGCCGTCTTGATCTCCGTCTGTGAACCCTTCGTCGCACTCACCACGTAGGTGCTGATCGTGTCAAAGGTCGCAGGCTTGGTATAGCTCGCGATGAAATAATCATCCAGTGACAGCGTCAGCGCCAGTGCAAAGCCGGACAGGATACCGGACGAGATCTGCGGCAGCACGACCTTCGTCAGTGCCTGCGCCGGTGTCGCGCCGAGATCCATCGCCGCCTCATACAGACTGGAATCCATCTGCTTTAGCTTCGGCATGACGGCAAGATACACGAACGGTGCCGACAGCACCACATGTCCGATCACGAGCGGGATATAGGTGCTTTTATCCACACCGCACACGACGACAAGCGCGATACAGACGGAAAATCCGGTCACAACGTCCGCATTGACGACCGGCACCTCGTTCATCGCACCGATCACGCTGCCGGACAGCGGCTTGGAATAAAATGCCCCGACCGCACCGAGCGTTCCGAGCACGGTCGCGATTGCTGACGAGCCGAATGCGAGTGCCAGCGTTCCTGCGATCATACTGCGCAGCTCCTCGTTCATAAACAGCGTGCGGTAATTTTCCAGTGAAAAACCGCGGATGGCACCGATGGTCGTCGAGGTCGTAAAGCTGTATACCACGAGGATCAATATCGGCAGATAAATGAGTGCCAGCAGCACACCGATATAGATGCGTGCCATATACTTTTTCTTTTTCATAACAGCGCACCTCCCCGATCTGTGCCGCCGTCACTGTAACGGTCGGTCACCAGCGTAAAGATCAGAATGATCACAAGCAGCACGAGCGCGATCATCGAGCCGTTGTGCCAGTCGTAGGCACTGAAATAGCTGCCGATCAGACTTCCCATGATATAGGTGCTGTTGTACAGCATATCGAGCACGACATAATTGGTCATGGACGGTAAAAATACCATCACAACACCGCTGATGATGCCCGGAACGGACAACGGCAGCGTCACCCGACAAAAGATCTGCAGACGGTTTGCGCCCAGATCCGCCGCAGCCTCCATCAGACTGTGATCCAGCTTGCTGAGCGTCGTGTACATCGGCAGGATCATAAACGGCAGGAAATCATACGTCATTCCGATCACGGAATTTAAGAACGGATAGTATGCGAGATTTCCCTCAAAAAGCGTCAATATCTCCTTTAACGCCGTGATGCGCAGTGTAAAATTGATCCACATCGGGAGCACAAACATGACCACGATCACGTTTTTCTGCTTCCATCCGCTTTCGGCTAAAATATATGCCGCCGGATAAGCGAGCAGCAGACAGACCGCCGTCGTCACAACGGCAAGCGCGAAGCTGTAACACAGTGTTCCGATCGTATTCGGGCTTGTAAAAAAGCCGACCAGATTCTGCACGGAAAAATGTCCTTCTCCGTTCGTAAATGCATAATAAATGATCACCAGAAGCGGCAGCGCCACAAAGCAGGTCAGAAACAGACCGTAGGGAACTGCCAGTTGTTTTCTGGAAAAATATAATCCTTTTTTCATCCCTTTTTCCTCTGCTCCTGCTATTTTTTCAACGTGAACGTAACCTTGTCATCGGGAATGACCAGACTGACATAGTCGCCCATGTTCCACAGATATTCGTCACTCACGATCAGATCCAGCTCCTCCTCGGTACGCACGACATAACGGTAATGGTCGCCGATATAGATGAGGTTTATGATGTGTCCGCAGACGATCCCCGCGGTCTCATCGTCACTCATCTTAATGTCACGCGGCTTGATCGTCAGCAGCACCTTCAGCCTGCGGTGGTCGATCTCATTGCCGTGTGCATCGTATAACACACCGTCCTGCTCTCTCGCTCCGGTGATCAGTGACGGCACGTCACACTGCAAACGTCCGTCCAATACGGTCAGACGGTAATTTTCGTCCACACCGGATTCCAGCTTGTTCAGCGAGTGCTCTGCGCGCATCAGATGGATGCCCTCCGGCTCGATACAGAGTCCGACACGTGCTCCGGCATGTGCCTTTTTCGTCGTCTGGATCACAACCTCACTCTTGCCGCAGCGCACGGTGATCTCATAGTGCACACCCTTAAAGATCACACTGATCACCTCTCCCGCGATCATGCCCTGCTCCGGTGTCGTGATCAGGATGTCCTCCGGCCGCACAACGACATCGACCATCGTTCCGTGCGGCATATCGTCCACGCATTCAAATTCCGCGCCGAGAAAACGCACCTTGAGCGGATCTGTGATGATGCCGTTAAAGATATTGCTC
>CAZERX010000078.1:0-9461 GCA_964515045.1 uncultured Eubacterium sp. | reverse complement strand
AATATGAGAGTTTTAGTTGATACCTGTGTTATCATCGATGCATTACAGTCTCGTGCCCCGTTTGCAGAAGCTGCACAAAAGATTTTTATATATTCTGCAAATAAGCAATTCGAGGGGTATATTACGGCAAAGTCAGTTACTGATATATATTATCTGACTCATCGTTTGACACATAGCGATACAGAAACACGAAAGATTTTGAGTAAACTGTTTACGTTGTTTCATTTGTTGGATACTACTTCTTTGGACTGCCGAAAGGCAATATCTTCCGAAATTGGCGATTATGAAGATGCTATCATGGTGGAAACCGCAATCCGTTCAGAAATGGATCGTATCGTGACCAGAAATGTGAAAGACTATGCGAAATCTCCTGTTAAGGTGTGTGAACCTTCTGCATTGATAAAGTTATTAGAGGAAGAAAACGAAACGGAATAAAAGCAAGAAGGGAATGATTAGGGAGAAGCATAATCCCCACCATCCGTGGCATACTACCTGTATCACAGAAAAGGAGCGGTGCTATGGATACCAATGCAATGTTTAAGCTGAGCTACGGTCTGTTCATCCTGACGGCGAAGGAAAATGGTCGGGATAATGGTTGTGTGATCAATACGGCGATGCAGGTGACGGCTGAGCCGAACCGCGTTGCGGTCTGCGTCAACTGTTCGGGGCTGACCCATGATATGATCGCAGAAAGCGGAGTGTTTCTGCTGTCCGTGATCAGTCAGGAGGCTGATTTTTCCCTTTTTACGCGATTTGGCTTCCGGTCGGGGCGTGAGACGGACAAGTTTGCGGATTACCGTGCGTATGCACGCGCAGAGAACGGTCTCTGCTATATCACGGAGGGAACGAACGCATACATTTGTGCGCGCGTGGAGCAGACGATCCCGCTTGGCACGCACACGATGTTTATCGGTGCCGTGACGGAGGCACGGGTGCTGAGTGAGTGTCCGTCCGTCACATATGAATATTATTTTTCTCATATCAAGCCCAAGCCGCAGTCTGTGTCTGCGCGTTCGGACGGCGAAAAACGCTGGCGCTGCAGGATCTGCGGTTATGAGTATGTCGGTGAACAACTGCCGGCTGATTATGTCTGTCCGATCTGCAAGCATCCGGCATCTGATTTTGAACCGGTGATTTCCGGTTAAAAATTCTTGTCATATACCCCAAATAAGATTATAATGGATGTAGCTTTTTATTCTTACTAATGGGGGTGTTTTGCATGAAATCAATTCGAGTACGGATTACACTTAGCATTATCATCTGTTCCCTGATCTCTGCGTCCATTATCAGCCTGCTCAGCGTGACGAACAGCCGGAGCCTGTCTAATAATGACGCACAGCGGGAGCTGGTGCTCACCTGTGAGACGACGAGCAAGGATATCAACGCGCAGATCTCAAGGATCGAGCAGTCCGTGGATACGCTGACGGACATTGCGCTGGCGCGGCTGGATTTTTCGCAGTTCCAGAATAACGCGGCGTATGTCACACAGTACACGGAGAGCATCAAGGACGATTTTTTCAAGTTCGCGGAGCATACGGACGGTGCGGTGTGCGCATATATCCGTTACAATCCGGATTTTACCGAGCCGACATCGGGTATTTTTCTGACACGTGCAGATACGGAGTCTGCGTTTGAGAGTACCGTTCCGACGGATTTCAGTATGTATGAGAAGGACGATCTGGAGCACGTCGGCTGGTATTACATACCGGTGGAAAATAAAGCACCGCTCTGGATGAACCCTTATCTGAATGCAAATGTGAATATTTACATGGTATCTTATGTTGTGCCGATCTACATAGATGGTGTTTCTGTCGGCATCATCGGTATGGATATTGACTTTGGACAGATCACGGATCTTTCGGATGCTGCATCAGTATTTGAGAGCGGTTATGCGTTCATTACCGGATCGGACGGCTCCGTGATGCATCACAGGGAGATCGAGCAGGGTACGTCACTTGATGAATATAATGGCGGTGAGCTTGCCGAGGTTGGTGCGTTCCTGTCAGATGCAGGAAATGTTGGTCAGACTTTTGCCTATACATACAATGGAAGTGAAAAAAATCTGAGCTTCTGCCCGCTGGATAACAATATGGATCTGGTGCTGACGGCTCCGATGTCTGAGATCACGGCGAATGCGGATTCGCTGACGATGCAGATACTCGGCTTTCTGGTGCTCGGACTTCTCATTTCAGCAGTGCTCGGTATCGTGATCGGTTCGAGCATCGCAAATCCGATCCGAAAGATCACGGAGATCATCCGGCAGACTGCAAAGCTGAATTTCCAGAAGTCTGCGTATGGTGAGGCACTGATGAAGCGTTCGGATGAGACCGGAATGATGGCAAAGGCGGTCGGTGAGATGCGCGGCGTATTGCGTGATCTGATCGGTGACATGGAGCACGTGAAGGAAGGACTTGCCGATACGACTGTTCGTTTGGATGATATCATGCAGGAAAATTCGGCGATCGCCGAGGATAACTCTGCGACTACGCAGGAGCTGGCTGCGGGCATGGAGGAGACCAGTGCGAACGCCGCTACGATCGTGAGCGACATCAATGCGATACAGGATAACGTGACGGACATCCAGACGCTGTCAGAGAGCGGACAGCAGAAGTCTGAGGCTGTCATGGCACGTGCAAAGCAGCTCCGTGTGACGACTGCGGATTCCAGTGACAAGACGATGGATATGTATCATTCCATGCGCGGACGTATTGCACAGGCGATCGAGCAGTCCAAGGTGGTTGAAAAGATCAATGAGCTGACGGATGATATCCGTGAGATCTCCTCACAGACGAACCTGCTCGCTCTGAACGCCAATATTGAGGCAGCGAGAGCCGGTGATGCAGGAAAGGGCTTTGCAGTCGTGGCGACCGAGATCGGTTCGCTGGCACAGCAGACCTTCCAGACGGTAGACGGTATCAATGAGATCGTCGGTGAGGTACATTCGGCGGTTGACAATATGACGGAATGCATCCAGATCATCATGGACTTTTTGGAGCAGACTGTTGTCACGGATTACAGCTCCTTTAAGGAGGTTGGCGAAAAGTACGAGGAGGATGCAAACAGCTTCTCCGCTTCCATGGGACAGATCCATGACGAGATCTATGAGCTGAGTCAGAAGATCAATGATATTGCGGCGACCATAGACAGTGTCAATGATACGATCAGCCAGTCAACGACCGGTATCAGTCTGATCGCAGAGAAATCCGGCGAAGCCGTGAACAAGTCTGCGGAGGGCTATGATCATCTGAAGGACAGTGTGGAAAGTCTGGATCATCTGAAAGAGCTGATCGCGAGATTTGATATGTAATGAGGGAATGTAGGATCGTGCAGATGGATCGAGAAGCAAGACGGCAGCGGATGCTGCAGCTTTTGCAGGAGCGGACAGAACCGCTTTCGGGTGCAGGGCTGGCACGTGAGCTTGGCGTGAGCCGGCAGGTGATCGTGCAGGACATCGCGCTGCTGCGTGCAGTGGACAAAAATATCATATCGACGAACAAAGGCTATATGCTGTTCCGCAGCCAGCCGGATGTGCATACGAGATCGTTTCACGTGAGCCATACAAATGCACAGATCACCGACGAGTTGAATACGATCGTGGATTGCGGCGGATCGGTGAAGGATGTGATCGTTGCACATCCGATCTACGGACAGATCTGCGTGGATCTCATTATCCGAAGCCGCGCGGATGTGGACAATTTTGTGGAGCAGGTCGCGCGTTACCGTACCAAGCCGCTGACGGAGCTTACGGACGGCGAGCACTTTCATACGGTGACCGCAGCGGATGAACAGACGCTGGATCGCATTGAGGCGGCATTGCTTGAAAAGGGTTATCTGAAAAGATAACGGATCAAAATACGACCAAAATACGACCAAAATACGGACAGAACAATAAAAATACTCCTTGCATGAACGGATGGCTTGTGCTATAGTACACCTTGACTGACAAGACAGTTGACAAGACAGTCGAGGACTGGCAGAACATCAGTCGGGAAAAGGAGTATTTTTTATTATGAAAAAGGATTTTTGGAAAAACTTGGGAAAAGAGATCTTTATTGACGGACTGAGCGGCATGGCGAGCGGACTTTTCGCAACGCTCATCATCGGCACGATCATTGTACAGATCGGCGGGCTGATCCCCGGCGCGATCGGTACCTATCTTTTTATGATCGGAAAGCTGGCGAGTGCGATGACCGGAGCGGGTATCGGTATCGGTACGGCAAAGCGGCTGAATGCAAGCCCGCTCGTACAGGTGTCTGCGGCGACTGCCGGTATGTGCGGTGCGTTCGCGAGCAAGCTGCTCGCAGGCACGGTACTGGTCAGCGGTACATTGGATTCCGGCATGGAGCTTAGCAACGCCGTGCTGTTTGTCGGACCGGGAGAACCGCTCGGTGCATTCGTGGCGGCTATGGTATGTATCTACATGGGACGGCTGGTTTCCGGCAGGACACCGGTGGATATCCTTGCGACACCGTTTGTCTGCATCGTATCCGGCTCTGCGGTCGGACTTCTGGTCGGACCGAGTATTTCAGCATTCATGACATGGCTCGGCTCGCTGATCAACTGGGGCACGGAGCAGGCTCCGTTCCTCATGGGTATCGTCGTGTCCGTGCTGATGGGCATCATTCTGACGCTGCCGATATCCTCTGCAGCACTGGGCGTGATCCTTGGCTTGTCCGGCATCGCGGCAGGTGCGGCAACGGTCGGCTGCTGCGCGAACATGGTCGGCTTTGCGGTGGCGAGCTATCGTGAGAATAAGGTCAACGGTCTGTTGGCGCAGGGACTGGGAACGAGTATGCTGCAGATCGGAAATATCGTGAAAAAGCCGATCATCTGGCTGCCCGCGATCATTGCAAGCGCGATCTTAGGACCGGTATCCACCTGCGTACTCCGCATGACGAACAATGCGACCGGTTCGGGGATGGGAACGGCAGGACTGGTCGGACAGATGAATGCCTATCAGGATATGGTCGCAAACGGCATGTCACCGTCGGTCGTACTGCTTGAGATCGTTGTGATGCACGTGATCCTGCCTGCGATCATCGCATGGATCGTTTCGGAGCTGATGCGGAAAAAGGGCATGATCTGCGACGGAGACATGAAGCTCGACGTGTAATGTTTGAAAAAAAATACAGCTTGGAAAAAACGGATGGAAGCCTGCGTTTCCATCCGTTTTTTGGCTGTGGTTGACAGGAATATGACATGTTAGCGGACAGTCCGGCATAGATTATAAATAAAATGATAAAAAATTTGTCAGATGGTATTGCACTCGAAATGTAAGTGTGCGATAATACATGTGATTGGTGCATATGCCATGACCACTTGTCAGATAGATTGTTTTTTTGTGAAAAATATCGCGACAAAGGTGCGGGCATATGGAATAAAATTGAGAAAAAGCAACCGGAACGTAAGAAAAAATCTGGCAGAATGTGTGAGAGGTGCGGACATGAACAATAATCAGTTATATCCCTTTGAAAGAAACCGTTATTATGCAGGAAAGATGCTGACAAGCGCAGATTTTCAAGCTGAGCAGACATATGTGAACAACAAGCGCAGATTCGTGAACAATCTGATGTACGGCAGCGGCATCGTCTGCGGCTGCGGTGTATTCAGTCTGGATGATCTTTCCCTGCTCGTGGAGAGCGGCGTTGCGATCGACGGTATGGGTCGTGAGATCGTCATTGACACATCCGTTGTAAAAAAGCTGTCGGCAGTGGATGGTTTTGAGCAGTTACATACGAATGCGGCAAGTCTGTGCCTGCGTTATAAGGAGACCGAGGTACATGCGGTCTATGCGGTCAATCAGAAGGAATCCGACCGCGAGTACGAGTACAACCGGATCAGCGAGGGCTATCAGCTCTTTTTGATGGATACGGAGGACATTCCGCAGGAATTTGAGATGGAAACGGAGTTCCTGACCAACGGCGTGCTCTATAATGATGATAATTTCCGCGTGGAGCTGGTGATGCCTGCGACTGTATGCAAGGGCAAAAATGTGAAGGCGCTGCTGCGCGTGACCAAGACCGGTCACGAGAATCAGAAGCTGACCTATCACGGCACGCTGCAGGTTCCAGCATTTCTGACCGGTGAGGGCGCGCATGAGCTGGAGATCGGCGTGGATGATGTCATGCTGGCTGAGGGAGATACGATGGAGCGCGAGTATTGGATGCTGACGCAGGAGACCGCGGCAGCCGATACGAACGTCATCTTAAAGAGCGGCTCTGCGAGTGCTGCGATCGACGGCACACCGGTGGCGTGTGTGACCGGCTTTTCGTTAAAGATCATGCTGACCGGCAGCAAGCCGCGTGAGCTGGTCAATCGCGAGATCGGACGCATGAGCCTTGAAATGAAAAATATCGGAGGAACGAGGGATTTCATCCGTCTGGCTGACCTTCGTCTTGTCCGCACGGAAAGCGCATACATCATAGAGGAAGTGCGTGAAACGAACGTCAAGACCTACATTACGGCACCGGCACAGCAGATGCTCCGCAGCAGCTATCTGGATTTCTTTGTCAAAGAGGCAGAGCTTGGCAGTGACCGGCAGACCGCGGAAGCGCAGACGGAGGTTGAGCGTCCGGCAGCGCAGCGTGCGAATGTGCCGGAGGTTGCGACCGGAGTGCTGGAGATCCCATTGGGCGACAATGCGCGAAAGGGTGACATCCGCTATTCGGGCGAGATCATGCACGGACTCGGCAAGGGCAATGTATATGTGGACATCGGATATGAGTATATCACGGAGGATGCTGCGCTCGGCGCGAGTGCCAAGAGCACGATCTACGGCAATCCCGACCTGTTCCGCGATCAGCGGGAGGTCGCTGTTGATGCGGAGACTGCGGTGAAGGTGCTGAACGATAAGGGCAGCTTCGTTGTCGGAGTCAAGCTGCTGCAGAATGTGGATTATCTTGTGCTGACCTATCGCTGGGTAGCGATCCGTTTCCCGATGGGAAATGATCTTGGTATTCCGGAGAATCTGGAAGGCAAGAGTATCGCGGCAGAGTCACCGACCGTTGTGATGGGTACAAAGGAAAGTCATTACTTCGGTGTGAAGTTTAATCATATGGATAGCTGCAGTCTGGTCTATGAGCTGACAGAGCCGAACAGCGGTGAGATCAGCTCCGACGGTATCTATACCGCACCTGCAAAGGACGGCGTTTACGAGATCCTGATCTATTGTGCGGATCATCCGTCGATCTGTACCTATGCATATGCCATTGTAAAGAAAAAAGGTCTGGACGAGTTAGAGGAAGCATAAGGAGGGCTGATGTATGATCTATCAGTCGCAAAAGATGCGGTTAAAGACCATACGGGTGATCGGGCAGACACCTGTCAATGACATATTGATCTGTCAGGATCAGAATGCTGCGGAGGAAGGACTGTATACCGTACTCGCCGTGCACGACCATGAGGTTGTGAAAAAGATCCTCACGGTCTATGAGCAGTCAGAGTACGAGATGAAAAGCTCCTGCATTGACAGCTTTTCGGATCAGGGCGCATTCCTCCTCGTGTATCCGTATTATCGGGAACGTTCGCTGGAGCAGTTCTACATGGGTACGACCTACACGCTCAGCGAGTGCGAGGATGTGTGTATCAATACGATACTGACCTGTATCTCGGCAGAGCTGCCGTATCCGCTGCTGTATCTGATCTTAGAGCAGAGACAGCTCCAGCTTGCGAGAAATCATAATGTTTATCTTGAATATATGATAGATCTAGAGACGCTGGATCCAAAGATCACCGAGCGTGACTGTGTGGTACAGTGTGCCAAGATCCTTCGTGAGCTGCTGGAGCCGAAGTCCGCACAGAAGGCAGTCAGCTATCAACTGTTGGATAAAAAGATCTCCAAAAAGAGCTATCACCGTTTTACGGAGCTGTATAAGGATGTCCGCATTGCCGCGGTTTCCCAGAATAAAAATGGGATCCTTGGTCGGCTGCGCGCATGGTTCCTGCGCAATCGGGATCGGCTGTTCCGCGTGCTGCTGTGGGTCTGTGTGATCCTGCTCATTTTGGTCGCAGTGTCCTTTGCCACGCAGGCAATATTCGGAGATATCCCGTGGCTGAGACTGTTTTTTAACGGATTCAAAAAGATTGGTACGGAATCATTGCTGCAGTAGCAGATGGGTGATGAAATGTGAGATCGGAGAATACATGTTATGAGTAAGAGATTACCGTTATTTGTCGGTGCCCTCTGGATGGTCGCAGCGATCGCGCTGTATGGCTTTTTTATCTGGGATAACCGACCCGATGGGGTATATACCTATGAAAATGATGGGTGCACGACCGGACAGACGGTATATGTGACAGACAATGATGGAGAAAACGGTTATGTTTACCGGATGGATCTGTATGGAAAGGTAGAGGCATTTTTTTCGTCCACACAGGTTGGAAAGAAGCTCTCTGTCCGTGAGGTGGCGTATTGGGACGGACTGTATACGGTTTTGCAGGAGGTACGGTCGGATGATACGGTCGCTTACCGGATCGTGGAGCTGGATGAAAAAATGAAGCCCGTGCGTATGACACCGGCGATCCTTTTGTATGAAGCTGACCGGCTGAGTGAATTTTGTATGGATGATTCCGGTATGTATCTGACGGCTGTCGCGGAAGACGGAACGACTGCAAGTGTCTATCTTTTGCAGAAGGAGCTTCTGACAGAGAACGGCATGGAGCTGGAGGATGTTCCGGTCGAGAGCTTCCTTCGGAAGGAATGTGAGGCAGGACGCGTGTACGTGGATGCGGCTTATGCAGACGGAATGGTTTCCGTCCGCACGGATGCGGATCTCGTGTCCGGCGCATTTGCGGTGGATGACAGCCTGCGCTATATCTATTCCCAGTGCAGGATGAGTGCGGCACAACTGATGCATTATCATCCGTCCTATGCGTGGATGCTGCTCGCCGGTATTATCGGCGGCTGGTTGCTCGTTTTCCTGCTGTATGTACTGCTGCAGAACCGCAACCGTTTTGTTTATACGGCAGTGATACTGGAGCTGATGCTCGGTGTCGTGATATTCGGAGGTACGGCGGTGGTCTGCCACAGTGAGAACGAGGCACAGACTAAGGTATCCAGACAGTGGTTCCGGTATGTGCTGAGTGATGTCGCTTCGGATTCGCAGAGTGCTCTGCAGCATGTGACGGAGGACGATTTTTACGATTCAGATGAATACGACGGCTTGTGTGAGCTGCTCGACTATGCGAAAGCAACGCTCGCTCCGGATGGCTGCATGGAGGTCTTTTATGCAGATACGGACGAGTTCCGGATCGCGGTCAGCACAGACCGCCGCAATCTGGAAACCGTACCGGAGCGCTATTTTGGGGCGAACGGTGAACAGACGGTCGGAAGTCTGATCCGGCAGGGCAAGTCCGTTTATCATTCGTTTACATACGGCGGTGAGCCGAGACTCCTTCTGGTGCAGACACCGGAGTATTCCTTCGGCAGCGGCGGAATGGCGCTGTTTGCAGTGTTCTCCGCG
>CAZERX010000077.1:0-9466 GCA_964515045.1 uncultured Eubacterium sp. | reverse complement strand
ACGATTCCGCACATTGTTGTGTCCTCCTCTGCCATCGTTTCTGCCATGATTCAGATATACCCGATGCGTTCTGCCATCGGGTATATCAGCGTACTGTCTATTCGGTTGTCTGCGGCGCGTCAAAATTGTCACTCTCGATCGTACCGCCCTGCACGGCTTCGGGATTGTCGCCGTGCTCTAAGGTTATGCCGTAATTATTTTTGATCAGGTTGCTGTAATTGATGACCGTTGCCGACGGCGTATAGGTCGTATCATTATACAGATAACGGTGCAGTGCGCGCACGTTATTTTCCAAATCTGCACAGATCACGACATCGCCCTTGCTGCCGCCGAGCCGCGCCGGATATTTGCTGAACGGGAAGCCCGTGGAATCCGCAAGCTCATAATCGAACATGCTCGCTGCGAGCCGCAGGATCTCGGCATTCGTGTAATTCGTGCTGATCTCCGGAAAGACCTGATTGATGATCTTGTTGATCGTTGCAAGATCGCTCTTTTTTGCCTTCTTTACGATCTCGTTGATGACCTCACGCTGACGCTCTGCACGCGCAAAGTCGCTGCCCGCCGTCGAACGGATACGTGCATAGGCGGTCGCCTGCGTTCCGTTCAGCGTCTGCAGACCGGTCGTCTGCACATACACCGGTGTGTCTCCGGTCGCACGCGCGGTCGTATCAATGTGGTGATTGATGTATTTCAGCTCTGCGGAATCGACTTCGACCTCCACGCCGCCGAGCATGTTCACGACATCCGTGACCACCTTGAAATCTACGGTGATATAGTGCTCGATATCCAGATCCAGACTGGCATTCAGCATATTTCTGGACTGTTCGGCTCCGCCGAGCGCAAACGCACGGTTCGCCTTATGGAAGTTCGGCGAGCTGTCCCGCTGTACATCCGTATCAAGGAAGGTATCACGGTAAACCGATACGAGCTTGACCTCCTTGGTGTCATTATTGATACTTGCGATCATAATGACATCGGAGTTGCCGGAGTCCGCGTGTCCGTTGAAGTAATTGTCCACGCCGAACAGTGCGACATCCTCATAGCCCTTCAGGATCTCCATCGTATCCTCGCCCAGTTCATCCTCATTGATGCTCAGATCGTCAGCCGTCAGATCTGCCGGTCTTTCTGATCCTCTGTCTATCTTATTCAATGCCTGCCATACATATAACATGCCGAGTACGATCAGCAGTACGATGATCTCTACGACAAAGAGAATGATCTTGCGCTTTTTTCTCTTTTTTTTCAACAGACGCTTCTGTTCCTTCGGACTAAGCTCGCTGTCCTGATATCTTTTGCTCATACCGTCTCCTTTTTCTCATTGACGTATTTTCCATACAGACTGCTTCACTATCGTAAACTAAACACATAAATTCTAGACTAATTATCGCCATCTGTCAATCAGCAATGCGTTTCCGGCTGCGTTTTTGTGCCGCCGCCGTGTATGTACTGCCAGCTCTGCGCGTAGTCGCTGCGCTGTGCCTCGCTCATTTCCGCATAGGCTTCATATCCGAGCTTCGTCAGCTCCATTGCAGAATTGCCGCATTTGTGGCATTCGACCGTCTTGCGGCGCGATACCGTCCGCAGCCACCCACAGTTTGGGCAGATGTATACCTTCAGCATAAGCTCGTCCCTCATATTCCAATGTGATCTGTCGGCTTCCCACGCTCCCGCATGATCCTAGCCATAGTATTTCTTTACTCCGTTCACGGCGTAGCTCGCCAGATAATACAGGCTTTTCGCCCTGTTCATTCCAAGATAACGGTACACGCCATACTGCATGCGCGCAGAGCGCAGCTTATTTCTGGATTTGCCGCCCGCGCTCAGCCGACAGTGCAGATACGGCTCATTGATGCCGACCGCCTCACCGTATTTTCGCAGCACCTGCAGCCACAGGATATAGTCCTCGTGCAGCTCCGCGTGACTCATATAAAATTCCCTTGCAACGTCCGTCCGCAGTACGACGGATCCGCAGGGGATCGTATTGGTGTGCAGCAGGGCACGGTAATCCACGCGCTCCGGCACTCCGATCACGCGTCCGGTCGGTGTTCCGTCCGGCTCATGCAGTTGCCTGCCGCTGCAGCAGAGCACGGCTCCGGTCTGCCGAAGCAGCGCGAGCTGTGCACACAGCTTGTCCGGCTCCCACCAATCGTCTGCGTCGAGAAATGCCACATATTCACCGCGCGCCATACGGATACCGCGGTTTCTGGTTTCCGCCACACCGAGATTCTGTTCGTTTGAAAGGCAGATGACCGACGGATCTTTGTCAAGCATCTGCATGACCGTCTGCGTTCCATCCGTGCTGCAGTCGTCGATCACGATGACCTCCAGCTCGTCCGCAGCCAGCCCCTCCTGCTCCAACGCGGAGTGCACGGCGTTCGCCAGATATTCCTGCGCGTTGTATGCAGGTATGATCACTGATACCAGCATGTCTGCTCCTTTATCGTGCGCAGGCTACAGCAGTGCTGTCGTCTGACTGTCGTCCACGCCCTCGGATTTTTCTTTCTGGAACAGGATCTTTGCCGTGAGGATGCACAGCTTGATATCCAGCCAGAAGGAATAGTTTTCTATATAAGTAAGATCGAGCTTCAGCTTGTCATAGGGCACGGTGTTATACTGTCCGTACACCTGTGCATAACCGGTAAGTCCTGCTTTCATTTTCAGACGGAACTTAAACTCCGGTATGCTCTCCTCATACTGTTCAAAGATCTCCCTGCGCTCCGGCCGCGGTCCGACGATGGACATCTCGCCCTTTAAGATATTGAAAAGCTGCGGCAGCTCGTCAAAATGCGTGCGCCGGATGATGCGTCCGACCGGTGTGATGCGGTCGTCATTCGCACAGGCAAGCCGCGCACCGTTTTCCTCGGATTCCACGATCATGCTGCGGAATTTGAGGATCTGGAAGGGTTTTCCGTCCTTTGTGATCCGCTCCTGCGAATAAAAAACCGGTCCGTGATCGTATGCCTTGATCGCAATGACGATCACGAGCATGATCGGCGACAGGATGATACATGCTGCCAGTGCGATCACAATGTCCATCAGCCGCTTGAAAAAGCGCTGTCCGATCGTCAGTCCGTTATTCCGTGACAGCATCAGGATACTGTCAAACAGGTCGATGGGCGCGGACGCGCGGATGATCAGATCCGAGATCTTCGGGATGCTGTAACAGCGGATCTCATGCCAGTAGCAGAACTTTAGGAACTGGTTCCGCTCATGTGAAGGTATGTCTCCGATCATGATCGTATCGTATTCCTTGATCTTTTCTAAGATCGCATCCATACCCGCGTCCAGACGGATGGTCTCACGGATCTGATAACGATCCTGTCTGGAATCCAGCTTTGAGATCAGATGCTTCGGACTGATGTCACCATAGATCAAAAGCATCTGATGCGGCGGATAGATCTTGGCATAAAAATGTCTCGTCAGCAGCGTCCACAGCACCGCCAGCGCCGCCTCTATGAGCATCAGATAGATAAAATGCTCCAGATGCGTTCCGAACCGCCACAGACCGAGCAGTGAAAGCTGCAGATACGCGACCGCATTCTGAAAGATGATCGCCAGAGCCTGTCCGTACAATGCATCCATATTTCTGAGGTATCCGACCTTAAAGCCGCCGAACAGCTTTAAGAACAACACACAAAACAGCGCATACAGTGCGATGATCGCCCAGTCTCCGCGCCGATAGTATTTGACCAGCATGATATGTGCGTAAATGTTGTACCACTGCCATGCATAGATCGCAGTCTGGGCTGCCACAAAGCACACGCTCGCCCAGAACATAAAGATACGCTTTTGCTGATAAAATTTATTTTCCATTACTCTCTGCTCCTTTGGTTCCCCCGCGAAGCTATTCTCCCAATCCGTTTTCTACCGCTGCGACGACTGCCGCCAGCGCTTCTTCCTCGTCAGCGCCTTCGCATTCAAATTCGATCTCCGTTCCGCAGCGGATGCACGCACCGAGCACGCTCAGCACGCTTTTGGCATTCGCTTCGTCGTCGCCGTATCTGAAATAGACCCTGCTCTTATACTTCACTGCTTCATTACACAGAACACCCGCCGGACGCAGATGCAGTCCGGTCGGATTTTTTACGATTACCTTTTTGCTTACCATATGATTCTCCAATCATAACCCTAATGTGCTGCCCTGTCTTACAACATGGTATTTGTGATCAGCTCTGCCAGCGCACGCGCCTCCTGCTCGATCTGCTTCTGATCCTTCCCCTCGATCATCACGCGGACCAGCGGCTCCGTGCCGGACGGTCTTATGAGCACTCTGCCCTCACCGCCGAATTTTTCCTCCAGACGGCGGATCGCGTCTGCGATCTCGCTGTATTCCATGAAGTGCTCCTTCTTGTGATTCGGCACCTTGGCATTGACGAGTGCCTGCGGATATACCTCCATGACGGAAGCAAGCTCGGAGAGCGGCTTTTTCGTTTCCACCATGACCTCCAAAAGATGCAGTGCACTCAGCAGACCGTCACCCGTGGTGTTATCATCCAGAAAGATGATGTGTCCGCTCTGCTCACCGCCGATATTGTAGCCGTTTTCCAGCATATTTTCAAGTACATACCGGTCGCCGACCTTCGTTTTCTCCGCATGGATGCCCGAACGGTCGCACATCGCGAAAAATCCGAGATTGGACATCACAGTAACGACGATCGTATCCTTTTTCAGCGTGCCTTTTTCCTTCATATGATTGCCGCAGATGGCTAACAGCTTGTCTCCGTCCACGATCGCACCATGCTCATCCACCGCCAGCAGACGGTCTGCATCACCGTCAAAGGCGAGTCCGATGTCTGCCTTTTCGTATACGACGCGCGCCTGCAGCTCATCCATATGCGTAGATCCGCAGTTGGCATTGATGTTCGTTCCGTCCGGATCCACATGGAGCGGGATCAGCTCTGCACCAAGCTGTGTCAATGTCTGCACGGAGGTCTGATAGGACGCTCCCTCTGCACAGTCGATCACGATGCGCATGCCGCTAAGATCCGTCGGCACACATTTTTTCATAAACCGGATGTACTCATCCTGCAGATCAAACCGGTATTCTACCCTGCCAATGCCGGAGCCGGTCGGCAGCGGAACACCTGCCATGTTGCTTCGGATCAGCGCCTCGATCTCATCCTCTAACGTATCGGACAGCTTGTAGCCCTCGCCGTTGAAAAATTTGATACCGTTGAACTCCATCGGATTGTGAGAGGCGGAAATGACAACGCCCGCATCGACCTTGTGCTTTCTCGTGAGGTACGCCACTGCCGGTGTCGGCAGCACGCCGACATGGATCGCATCCGCGCCGACGGAGCAGATGCCTGCTACCAAGGCATTCGCCAGCATTCCTCCCGATATTCTCGTATCACAGCCGACGAGTATGGTCGGCTTGTGCGCTTTTTCCTTTGTCAGAACATAAGCACCTGCCTGACCGAGCTTCATCGCAAGCTCGATCGTAAGCTCCGTGCCTGCCACGCCGCGAACGCCGTCTGTTCCAAATAATCTTGCCATGCAAATTCCTCCGAATCGTTTTTCTATGTTTCCCGCGAGCTATTGCTCCGGTTCATCCTCCGCCGGTTCGTCCGGTTCGTCGTCCGTTCCGTCTATGTCCGGCTCTGCCGTCTGCTCACTCACTGTCACCGTCACAAGGATCGGCTCGTTGTAGAGATCCTCGTCAAGCTCAAGCACCAGCTCAACCTCATGCGTGCCGACGGTCAGCCCGCTCGCATCTATGACCGCTCGGATCCCGTTCGGATCCAGCGCTTCGATATCCTCAGACAATCCGCTGATCACCGCACGGATCACTCCGCTGTCAAAGCTAAGCGTATAACCCTCCGGCAGATTGAGCACCTCTACGTCTGACGGAAAGATATTGACTGTTTTGGTGGAAAGCTGTGCGATATGCACGGTCACAGTCACCTTCGCCTGCGTTTTATCCACCATCGTCACACCGGACGGCAGATATTCTGACACATCCACCACCTGCGTGAGATCCTCACGCGCACCGCTGATGTCGAGCGTACTCTCCGGTATGCTGACTGCGGTCACGTTATTCAGTGCCGCCGCCGTTCCCTTGATCGTAATGGTCTGCGGCGAATACTCCATATCCATATATGCATAACCGTCTGCCGGTGTGCCTGTCACATTAAAGATCAGCGATACATCCTTCGTATCAAGCACACGCACGGTCACGGTCACGGTAGACATGTTCAATATGAGATTATTTTTATCTATGACATTGCCCTCTGCGTCATACAGCACCGGTATCACGCTCGCGACAACATCCTCGGTCACGCCGGTCACGTCGATGCTTGCCGTGACATGGTCGATCCTGCTCACAACGGACTGCGGTCCGGATACCTTGAGCAGGTTCGGAGACACGCTGACCTCGCCGAGCGCACAGCCGTCTGCCAACTTGCCGGTCGTTTCCACGCCGACAATGTACTGCTGCTGTGCCAGATCATCCAGTGCGATCTCCAGATTCTGTGTCGCCTTGCTGATCGTCACCAGACTATTGTAGCGCAGCGCCGTCACCTCGATCGGCACCTTTCCCGTGCCGCTCTCGCTGTCAATGAGCGCATTTTCCATATTTGCGACCGCCTTAAAGTCGGTATTGCTGAGCTTCTCCAGATAGGAGCGCTTCGCCGTCACCGTAAAGACGATCGTATTCGTATCATCCAGCACCTCAAAGTATTTGCCCTGATTGGTCAGATACTCCGTATTTTCCAGCACGACGGATGCACTGAACCGCTGTGAGACCTTCGGATCGTCGATATTGACCACGACCAGCCACAGGATCACTGCAAAAAGCGCCGCGAGGAGCTTGAGTCCAAAATTATTCGTTATGACTTTCCATGCCCTTCTGACCATGCGCAAACCTCCTCTTGATTCTCTGCCACTGAGACAGTCCGTATCCGGCATCTGCCAGCTCGCAGAGCTGGTCATGCAGTGCATCGCTGTCCAGATCACGCATAATGATACCGCCGACTGCCGTTGATACCGCGCCGGTCTCCTCCGATACGATGATCGTCAGCGAATCGCTCACCTCGCTGATGCCGACCGCCGCACGGTGTCTGGTTCCAAGCTCTTTATCCAGCTCCATATTGTCGGACAGCGGCAGATAACAGGTCGCTGACACCACGCGGTCTCCGCGCACGATGATCGCACCGTCATGGAGCGGTGTATTTTTTTCAAAAATGTTTATAAGAAGCTGGCTGGACACAAGCGAATCCAGTGCAATTCCTGTCCGCTCGTACTCACCCAGCACGATGTCCTTTTCCACAACGATGAGTGCGCCGGTCTTGACCTTCGCCATTTCAAAGGTTCCCTTGACCAGCTCATTGATCGTGCGCTCTGAAAAACGCTTGACCGCACGGTCGATGTCCCATGTGAACATACCGAGGAAGCGCTTTCTGCCGAGCTGATCCAATGCCTTGCGAAGCTCCGGCTGAAAGATCACGGCAAGCGCGATGATGCCGACATTGATCAGCTTACCGGCGAGCCACAGGATCGTATTCATCTGGAAAACAGCCGCCAGCAGAACGAATACCGCGATCACGAGGATGCCCTTGAACAGCGCCCACGCACGTGTATTTTTGATCCACACGAGGATACTGTAGAGCAAAAACGCGATGATGATGATCTCTATGACATCGATCAGTGTCACCGTCGGAATATTCAGCCAAAATAGATATTTGTCCCGAAATGCTACGAGTGAGCTTACGATTCCCTGCACGGAATGTCTCCTTCCTTTTTATAGTCTGCAGATCCTAAAAGTCCAAAAGATCCTCGTCGATGTCCATCTCCTGCGCGAGATCCCGCCGCGTGATCGGCGTATCATCCCCGCTGAATTTCTGCACCTTTTTCTCCGTGCCGGACACGTAGATCTTTGGTACTGCCTTGACATAGTAATAATATTCGTCGTCCTCAAACTGCACCCGCTCCGTCCGCGTGTAGTCCAGATTGAAAAAGAAAAACTGCAGCAGGATCCCGACGAGCGCGCCCGCCAGTATGGACAAAAATACGGTCAGCATACTGAGCGGCAGCTTGAGCTGCAGATCACAGATCAGCACGAGCACGAACTGCAGCAGGCAGCCGGTCGAAATGGCAATGAGCCACGCATGATCCATCGAAAGCCTGCGCAAAAACCATACCACCAGCGTTGCAACGACAAGGATCGCGACCATCGCCACCATCTCTCGGTTGCCGGTGAACTGTGTGAGCACATCGCTGAATTTGGACAGGATCGAATCGTCCTCTGTCATTTCCGCGATCGCCGCGGCATTTGCCGAGATCCCGCTCAGCAGATAATACAGCACACCGCCGCACAGCATGGAGATCACCGACACCGGATTGTCATCCAGCAGTCCTACGACGATCGGCATCATATACGGCACGCGGAACACGAATGCGAGCGGCATCAGCACCGCGTAATAGCTCTTTTTCGGCATAAAACGGAAATAGAGCAGGAACATGACCAGCATCACGAGGAAGCACACCGCGCATGCCGCCAGCGACAGTGCGGATAAGTGCAGCAGGATGAGCAGTGCCGCGAATACCACGATCATATTGACCGGAAGCAGCGCACAGGTCAGTGCCAGCACCAGTGTGAGTGTCATGCTGTTCAGACGCGACATATAGCCGAGTCTGGAGCGTATGATAAAAAATGTGATAAATGCAAGGATACTGCGCAGCGCGGGCATCAGATACACGGCATTCCTGCTGCAGAAGCCCCGTATGCGCTCCTTTATTTCCAATAATGTTGTCATGATCTTCCTCCGTCCCGCTCATAGCTTGCCATGATGCGCTTCAGGTGTCTGTTGTAGCCCTTCGTTTCTTTCCGTGCGCGCGTATACTTCATCTGCGCGTACACATAGACCGCCAGCAGATATACGAGCATAAAGCCCAGATAGCGCAGCACCACATCCACGGTAAACTGTTTGATATCCATCGTATGGATGGTCGTCATGAGCATTTCCATATTGCAGACCGCCCACATGCCAAGAAGGATGCCGTAGCTCACGGTCCCGCTGCCGAACGCGCCGCGACGCTGCAGTCCGACACAGTCGACGCGAAAATATTTTGTGCTCGGGAAATATTACTTTCCCTTGCTCCATGATGCTGGTCTGCGCCATGAATCCGTGTAAATGCGGATATTACGGTTCAAAAACAAAAGACTGTTCATGCAAAAAAAGCGATATTAAAAAATATTTATCTAAGATAAGCGGTCCTCTGCTCGACAGGCTCGACATACAAGTTGAGGTTCCAGCTCTCGATTTCAACGAATTATCTCAATCCGATAAATCTGCAGAAACATCTGAGAAAATAAGAACCAGAGTAGAAGCTGCGCGACGTTTCGCTCAAAATCGTTTTAATGGTAAATCGTTGCGGTGCAATGCCGACATGACGCCTGCCGAAACTCAAAAATACTGTTCCCTTGACGATGCATCAAAAAGACTTATGAAAAACGCTTTCGATACTC
>CAZERX010000076.1:0-9491 GCA_964515045.1 uncultured Eubacterium sp. | reverse complement strand
CGCTCATACCTGCCGTATCCTGCGCGGCGCACGATCGCTCACGCCCGAAAACGGTTGATCTCGTATTTTTTCTTTGCCTCCAGACACCCCTTCAACTGCCGGTAACGATCGTCAATGTCACCCTCCGGTATCACCACATCCACGGACACCGCCATCGTATCGATCAGATAATCATTCAGCTCAAACTGCATCCGATGCAGGATCTCCAGCTTTTCCTCATAGGTTTCCGCGTCCAGAAATGCCATCAGCGCGTCAAACTGCGGCGGTTTTTCTGCGGTATCCGCATCTAAATTCTGCTTTTTTTCGTCCATCATTCCCATTCCTTCCTCAATATCCTGCCGGAGTGCACGGATCAATGCTATTGATACATACGTCCCAGCATATCCGTCGCCTCTGCGACAAAATCTCGTTCAAATGCCAGATTGCCGCTGTAACCCTTCACGATCAGATCATTCACCTCATCCATCAGATGATAGGTGTCCAGATCATCGACACCGTGCCGGTTGGACAGCTCCGTCGCATGATCCGCTTGGTGCTCACTGTGGATATGGTTTGCCAGCGCCCGATCCTTTAAGATCTCCTCACCGCGCGGCACCTGCGACAGATCACCGCCCGATCTCCGGCGCAGCTCTGTCGTATCCTCGTCAAAATGCTCGTTCACATTCTGCTTCGCACGCTGCAGGATCGCATTTTCCTTCGTCATCTGCGCAGTCTGCCGCGTCTGCTTTGCATGCTTCTGCTGCGGTCTGCCCGCCTGCTGCCGCGGCATGTTCGACCGGTTCTGCTGTGGTCTGGGCTGCTGCACATTCGGGCGCGGCTGCCGCCGTACCTGCGGCTGCCGCGATCCGGACTGCTGTTTATTTTCGTTTGCTTTTTTGATACTGCGGGTAACGATGTAGATCACGATCGCCAACCATATAATTCCACCCATATGTTATCCTCACATTTCCATCGCACGTCAGCGATCGTTAATTTGCGTCGTAACGCGCCAGCTCCATTTCCATGATGCGGCTCATCTCCACGCTCTCAAGCGGTGCTTCCCCAAGCTCCTCACGTTTGCCGTCAGCATCCATGTAATACAGCTCGTAGTCACCCTTTTCCGCGCCGCGCACGATCATGTAATATCCGGCGCGTCCAGCTTCCTTATGCCATGTCGCATAGATGCGGGCACAACCGCCCTGCGCGAGCTTTTTCGTCGGCATCGAGATATGCACCATATCCAGCTTCGGATCGATACCGAGCTGCATGACCTCAAAATCACTCACCGTATACGGATTCGGCAGCTTGTTCAGATACTGATCCTCAAAAAACTGGAACAGAAGCTCTGCGTTGATCCCGTCAAAATATTCCTTATCCTTCGTATAAATACTGTGCGGAAAGAGCACATATTCCACATTTTTGCGTGCCAGCGCATGGAACTGTGCCGCTGTCACCTGCTGCTCCTTGCGCGGACGGATGATAAAGTTATTGGAAAACGGATTGATCACTACGCCGAATACCGGACTTTTCGCATTCTTGGCATAATTCATACATGCCTCAAAGGTCATTTCGATCACGCCGTTGGCATGATGCTCCTTCGGGAGCTGCGCAAGTGACGTATACACCGCAAGATAGCTCTCCTTATCCGGATTCTGGATCAACACCGGAATCGGCTTCGCGTCCTTCGGCAGACGCACCGGCTGACCGGTACGCGCCAGCTCTGCCTGCATCGCGGCGAGTGTTTCATCCTTCGGGAACGTGACCGGAACGATAAAACGTCCCTCGCGGACCTTTTCCATCAGTCCCGCGGACTGCTCCGAATCCATACCGCCCTTGTATTCTTCCAAAAGTTTTTCAATCTCCTGCATCAATGTCTGATTGTCTGCCATAATCTGTTACCTAATATTCCTTTCGTCATTTGTTTTGCCCGCATCATTTGAACGAGCCGAGCACGGTTCCCGCGCCATCCGTAATGTACCAGTTGACGCTGACCAGCTTGCCGCGCCATCCGTAGGACGGATCGCTATAATCCGTTCCGGTAACGCTCACCAGATTGTAAATGCCGACCTGCCGAAGCCCTACCGCGTAGCTTACATTCTTTTTCTGCTTGTACGGGATCGTGATAAAATTCTTTGTCAGCGTCTCACGCTTAGTACCGGAACGGAACCGTGAGATCGTGATCTTCTTTTTATTTGAGGTGTCTGCCATATAGGTCTTGTCACCCAGTATCGTGTAACTGATATGATTCTCAAACGCAAGCGAATATTTCGTCTTTTTTCCGCTGCTCAGATCATATTTGTAGTTATCTCCCGTCGATGTGGAAAAATACAGCTCCCTGCTTCCGATCACGATGGAATCATCCTCGGTGTACTTCGCGATGGTCTTCTTTTTGCCGTCCGTCGTCAGCTTTTTGATCGTACCGCACCAGAAATTGCCGCTGCCCTCATACGAGCCAAAATCGTAAAAAAGCTCTCCGCCTGCCTGCTGCACGTCGCTCACCATGATCTCATTATTGGAATCCGTCACGCGTTTTTCTGCCGCAATGCGGTTCAGACGGTTCGTCGTCATCTGCAGACGATACAGATACACGCGCTCCTTCGCGGTATCATACAGATAATAATAGCTGTCATTCCCCATGCTGCACACATAGCCGAGCGTCTGCTTCTTTTTCGCCGTATACAGTGTCTGCTCCCCGTCGCTGTCGAACGGAAAACATTTGAGTGCCGTGCGCCCTGCGCCTGCATCCGCGAGTACATATGCGCGATCCGATGCGGCGTAGCAGACCGATCCCTCACACAGCGTCCGGTCATTGCTTCCGTCCAGCTCACACATGCGCACTACACGCATACCGTCCTCAGCCGACGTGTAATACAGATACTTGCCGCTCACCATCAGACTGTACACGCCCTCCGGCTCCGATACGACCTTCGTAACCTTGCCGCCGGATACCTTTTTTCTGCAGATATCGGCTGCGGCAGTGGACGCATCCGTCCGTATAAAATAAATGTAACCGCCCTGTCCGGTCATATCCGAATACCCATACACAAAGGCTGCCGCCTTCGCCGTATCGGGCTGCTGCGCCGTGTCTGCCGCCAGCATTCCGAGTGTCAGCACTGCACAGAGCATGAGCCGCCAAAGCCCACTGTTTTTCCGAATCCTTCTCATCTGCCGTCCTCCCATCACTTTTTCAACCTGATCTTGCAGGTCGCGCTCTTTTTGGAGCCGTCTGCCGCGGTCGCCGTGATCTTTACCGTATGACCGATCCCTGCCTTTTTCATTGTTACCACACCCTTGCTGTTCACGGTCGCATACTTCGTATTGCCGGATTTCCATTTCACCTTGGCGGATGCACCCGACGGTGCAACCTTCGCCCGAAGCGTCAGTTTTTTGCCGTAATGCATCGTGGCTGTGGTCTTATTCAGACTGACCTTGGTCACCAGTGTTTTTAGCTTGGAAAAATCAATGATCCCTCCGGTCACACACTGTTCCTTCAGCCCGCTCACCGTCCGCACGGCTTTTAAGAGCTGCGTGCGCACAGTTTTCGCCGAAAATGTAGGATTTGCGGCTGCCAGTGTCGCGACTGCCGCACTGACGACCGGTGCAGCCATAGAAGTACCGGTGCAGGTCTGATAAGCGCCGAACGACGCTTCCTCTGCGTTCGCTGTCGAGATCGCCAGATCATCCAGATACAGATACATTTTCCGCCCGATCTGACTCTTGTCGATATCCAGTCCGACGATCCGCATGTACGTCCTGCCGTTGCATTCCACAAACCGCGATTTTTCCGGCGTGCTCACCATCATGTCTGCCTGCCAGTCCATATGGCTGCCGCTCTCTGCGCCGTCCGAAAATGCCACATAATAGGTCGCCTGACGGTCAGCGATCAGCTCTGTCACATCCACGTAGATCGAGCCTGCGACCTCACCGCTCCCGCTCACCCGATCTCTCGTGACCGTGAGCTTCAGATAGCCATCCGAGCCGTCCTTCATTTTCTGCACGGACACGGTGTAATCCGTCGCGATGCCAAGCTGCTGTGCCGTATAAAACTGATCCCATGTCTGTCCCTGCGGCAGGATATTGTCAGCCGATGCCCCGCAGGTATTGTAATACACCGACAGTTGTTCGCGCTGTGCGGCGCTGTAGATCTCCGGCATATACAGATATTCATTATAAGTAGAAAGCATATTGCAGCCCGGAGCAAAAAGATCCACATACGACTCGCTGTGATCCGAAAATTCTGCCGCCGCATCGTCCTCATCCGATGCCCCGACGATCACCACATACGGACTGTCAAGGTCATACGGAGTCGGGAGCTTCTGCTTGACCCAGTCCCAGTCTGTTCCGTCATTTCCTGCTGCAAATACGGACAGCGCGCCTGCCTTTCCGACAGCGTTGACCGCCCGCGCCAATATACCGTTGGTATCATAGCTTCCGCCCCATGAACAGTTGACCGCGCGGACATTGACTCCTGCCTCCATCGCGTCATAAATATATTCATACGCCGCGATGATCGCTGCGTCCGTGATCTCCGTTTTGCCGTCCTCGACGACCTTTAACGCCATGATCTTTGCCGCTGACGCGCCGGTGATGCCGATGCCGTTCTCCTGCGATGCCGCCGCGATACCGGAAACATGCGTGCCGTGACCGTTCTGATCCATCGGATCTGCATCATCATCCGCAAAATCATAGCCATACGTGCCTGTCAGCCGCTCCGGATACGGATTCACCCACATGCTTCCCGCGAGATCCGGATGCGTATAATCCACGCCGGTGTCGATCACCGCGATGACCGGTGTTTCCTTCGCCGTCACCGTCTGCGCTGAAAAACGGATCCCTTTGCCATCCACACCTGTGCCGTCCAGATACCACTGACTGTCCGCATACGGATCTGCTGCCATCAGCTTCCGATAGCTGTTCGCACTCACTGCATCGACTCCATACTGACGGAGCGCAAGCTCCATCAGCTCCTCTGTCGTATATTTCTCCGAGGTCATATGTACGATATAGGTATCCCTGCCGCTGTCCGCATCCTCGCCGAACACGCGCACTTCCTCGATCTGCACGGCACGGTCATACCGATAGGTGCCCTCCGTCGTCAGCGCACCGGTCGTCGTGCTTTCTATGGAGATCAGCGCTTCGCCCTCTGCATACGCGCCCTCCTCCAGATCTGCGACCGCCTCTGCGAGCAGTGCTCCCGCCTGTTCCTCATATATCTGTGCCGCACGCAGCTCCTGCACAGGCACGAGCTGCAGTCCGAGCAGCAGTCCGAGCGCCAGCGCAGCCGCCTTTTTTCTTTTTTTCATTTCACCACTCCATCATTCCGTAAATACCCATGCGCACTCCGGCGCGTATAATATCAGAAAACATTATACCATACCCCATCAGAATTGTGTTATACTATTTGCAAAGTAAAGGAGGAATGTTCCATGAAAAAGATCAGAGCCATATTCGGACTGCTGATGCTCGTACTGATCATCAGCGTTCTGCCGTCAGAGCCGTCACAGGCCGCGGTAAAATTAAACAAAAAGACCCTCACGCTCAAGGAGGATCAGACTGCCACATTAAAGCTCACCGGCACGAAAAAAAAGGTCACGTGGAAAAGCAGTAAAAAATCCGTAGCGACCGTGACCCAAAAGGGCAAGGTTCGTGCGAAATCCAAAGGAACGGCGGTCATTTCCGCCAAATACGGCAATAAGACAAAAAAATGCACGGTAACGGTCACGACTGATTATGCAAAATATTATGAATATCAGATCAAATATGAAAAAGTGACGATCAACAAGCTGCTGCGCATCTCTGAGACGGAGCTTGTCATTCCGGATACGATCGAAGGATATCCGGTCACGGAGCTTGCAGACGGTCTGTTCAAAAACTGCGACGGTCTGATCGAAGTGACGCTGCCTGCCGGCGTGACACGCATCGGTGCAGATACCTTTGCGGGCTGCCGGAGTCTGCAAAAAGTAAAAAGCGCGGCACAGATCACGTCGATCGGCGCGCGCGCATTTTATGACTGCCAGTCTCTGGAAAAACTTCCCGATGATATCAGCGGCGTGACCGCGATCGCCGAGGGCACGTTCTACAACTGTGATGCACTGACGATGTTTCCGTCACTTACCGGACTGACCTCACTCGGAAATGATGCGTTCGCTGACTGCGACGGGCTGCTCACCTTCTTTTGTGCGGATACGCTTGCTTCCATCGGAGACCGCGCATTCCAAGGCTGCGATTCCCTGCTTGGCATCAGCGGCTGCAAAAATGTCACGACCATCGGTGCGTCCTGCTTTGCAGACTGCAAGTCGCTGACCACCGCAGATCTCGGAAGCAGACTGACAACGCTCGGCGCGGATGCTTTTTCCGGCTGCAGCAGTCTGTCATCCGTCAGACTGCCCGCCACACTGACAGCGATCCCCGACCGATGCTTTTATAACTGTCATTCACTGGATGTCATCTCCATACCGCTGTCTGCGACAAAGATCGGCACGATGGCATTTTTCAACTGCATCCGTCTGAATACCATCACCGTTCCCGGCACGGCTCTGACCGCCATCGCGACAGATGCCTTTGCAGGCGTACCGCTCAGCACGGTCGGTATCTGGTATCACTCCGTTGCCGGCAGCTTTCTTGACAGTTGGCTGACGACCAGCGGGATCCCCGCCGGCAATCAGCACCCGATCTGACTGCGTTAATGCCTGCGGTATTTTGCTGCCATATTGATCAGAAATTCGGCATTCGTCGGTCTGCCGTTCAGATTATTGCACGGATATGGATAGAGGCGCTCCAGTCCCGCGAGATTGCTGCGCTTCCACACGGATTCGATCGCGTTGCGTATCGTGCGCTCCACGCTCGACTCCGTGGTCCCGCTGCATTCTGCCACTCTCGGATAGATCTCCCGCGTCAGATGCACCTGCATGTCTCCCTTGTGCTGTAAGATCTCACTGATCGCCAAAACAATGTTCATAAAGCCTGCCTGTCCGCGACGAAATCCCATCTGTACAAGATCTGCCGCGATCTCCTCCTGCAACGTCTGTTCCCCTATAAACAGTTGCTGCCCTTCCGGTTCATCCCCATACATACCAAGCATTTCCATCGGAAAGCTCGCCTGCGGCCAGATGATCACCGGCATCCCGTGCGCCTGCAGATACCGGATCACCTGCATGCAGTCATCGGGTTCATAATTTGTAACATTCATTGTGTAACCTTCTCCTTCCTGTTACGATTACCTGTAGCATGTGTAACATTAGCATATGTGTGTTGCAAATAAAAGAGATTACAGAAAATTACAAAAATATGGTCAATTTTTGCATAATTTCAACCAAAATATGCATTATATTTTTCTTTGACAATAGCACTATATTTCCGACTGATCGGAATTTCCCGTCCATTCTGCAATATCATGTGGTCTTTCTGATAGACATCCACAGCATCTAGGTTGACTAAAAACGACACGTGTGTCTGTACAAAATGCTCATCCTGCAGGAGCGGCTCCACCTTACTTGCAAATGACTCGCGCAGTGTCACGCTGTCAAACACGCGTCCGCTGTTTAGGGTGATGCGCAGACTCTGTCCACTCCGTTCCACGCACATGATCGCAGAAAACCGCAGCCTCTGTCTGCCTTCAACGGTGTTGATCTGCAGATATGATGCGCGGTTCTCCTTCATAGTCTTGCATGCATAGTCCAATGCCTCCAGCAGCGCCTTCGGTCTGACCGGCTTCACAAAATAGCCGGTGGCGAACACACTGAACGCATGGAGTGCATGTTCTCTTGAGCTTGTGATAAAAAGGATCGGGTTATACAGATACCGGACGCGGATCTGTCTCGCCAGCTCGATACCGTCGCCGTCCTGATATACTGCATCCAGTATGTACACGTCTGATTCAACTGCATCGAGATCCCTTTCCAACTGTTTTGGTGAGGTGTATTCGAGGAGCTTCAGCTCGCCGATCTCCCTCATTTTTTTGTAATGTAATACTACCGTTCTGACAAATTCCCGCCCGATCAGATTATCATCACAGATACTGATGATCATACCTTATCTCCATTTTCCTATATAAAACTGATACTTTTAGAAAATTTTATCATTTTATGGCTACGAAAAATGTCGAATCGGACGCTTTTGCCTGCATGTGTGTGTCTTATTGCTGCTCCCAGCCGATCAGCTCATCCATGACCTGCCAGATCTCCTCCCGACCCTGCTTGGTCTGTGCGGAAAACGGTATGACGATGTCTGATGCGCCCAATCCGAGTCCCATGCGCACCTCCTTCAATGCCTTCTGCACCTGTGAGCGCTTGAGCTTGTCGAGCTTGGTCGCGATGATGATCGGCTGATAGCCCTGATACACGATCCAGTCATACATCGTTTTGTCGTTCGCGCCCGGTGTATGCCGGATGTCGATCAGCAGAAAGACGGCTTTGAGCTGCTTACTCGTATGGAGATAGTTTTCGATCATTTTTCCCCATTTTGCGCGCTCGTTCTCGGATACCTTGGCGTAGCCGTAGCCCGGCAGATCGACGAGGTACATCGCGTCGTTGATATTGTAAAAGTTGATCGTCTGTGTTTTGCCCGGCTGTGAGGATGTACGCGCCAGTGCCTTGCGGTTCATCAGTGCGTTGATGAGCGAGGATTTTCCGACATTGGATTTTCCTGCAAATGCGATCTCCGGCAGTTGGTTGTCGGGGATCTTGCTTGTGATGCCGCACACGGTTTCCAAATTTACCTGTTTGATGATCATGGGTGTTTTCTCCTCTTTCTGATGTTATTTTGTGCTGTGGACGCTCATGTGTCTAGGGTACGGCTTGGGTCATGTGCGTGTATGTGCTGACGGCGGTTTGCCCTCTCAGACGCTCATGCAAGCCGTATTCCTGCACCCGCTCCACTGCGCCGCTGTGTCTCGCTGTCCCTCCAGCCCCGACTCGATGTGTCCTGCGCACACATAGTCTGGGGCTTCCAGTTATGGCTTTGGTACTTTTATCTTTACGCTCGCACGGACGCGGCGCAAAAGTCGCTGATGCATGGAATGCGGCAGTGCTATGAGCTGTTGAATGATCAACCAAGTTCCGCGCATCACAACCGTGTCAGTAACGTGGTTAGGGAATGTGCAGTGTATGCTGCCCGACGGCAGTCTGGAGCGGCTGGTACTTAGCGACCGAATTGCAAGGTCGCTTATGTACCACTGCCAGCGACAGTCTAGCGGGAGCGTGCCGTCGGCACATACACGCACATGACCCAGACCGTAACATAGCTGTCTCCGGCGTGCCATGAGCGTCTGGACACGGATGATCGTGTATTAGCGAACGCATAGCGGGTCTGCCATGTTGTAGCGATTTTGCCCGACCGAGCAAGCCACTTTCGGTAAGGAGGACTGGTCGGCTGACAGGCGCGACGAGGAAAGGGCAACCAGAGCTACAACAGGCAGACCCGCTGTGTATTACGACAGCACGATAGCCTCAACCTCGCGCATGTGCTCCACAAGCACGATCTCCAACCCTTTCGTGATCTCCGCAGAGATCTCC
>CAZERX010000075.1:0-9560 GCA_964515045.1 uncultured Eubacterium sp. | reverse complement strand
ACTTAGTGTATTTATAGATGAATCAGGAGATTTTGGAGAAATTACAGAGCGACCGGCATACTATCTGGTAACACTTTTGTTCCATGACCAAAAGAATGAAATTGCTTCAAATGTTAAAAGGCTTGAGGACAGTACCAAGAGTGCGGGATTTGATTTTGAGTATATACATACGGGTCCTGTGATCAGACGAGAGGATGTGTTTTCCGGTTTGTCTATTGACGAACGTAGAAAGCTGCTTTTTAAGATGTTAAATTTTATTGTCAGTAGTCCGATCGCATATGAGATGGCTGTGGTAAACCGAAAGGAAGCACCGGATAAGATTTCACTTTCCGGTAAACTGGGACGTGAGATTTCAAATGTGATCGAGAAACATAAGACGTTTTTTGATGCATTTGACCAAATAATTGTATATTACGATAATGGTCAGATTGAGCTAGGTGCAATTCTAAATACGGTGTTTTCTATTCATTTTGCGAATGTCGAGTTCCGAAAGGCAGAGCCGCAAAGGTATCGTTTATTACAGGCGGCTGATTTTATCTGCAGCATGGAGTTGCTGAAAATAAAGAAAAATGAGAATAGATTGAGTAAATCAGAAAAACAGTTTTTCTATAAGTCACAAGAATTAAAGAAAACGTTCTTTAAGGCAATAGACAAGAAACGACTAGGAAAATAGCGATCTTTACAAAACGACACGACCGAAAACTCCGTCGGCGCGTTGACAAAATCGCTCACAGCCGTTATAATAAAAGCTCCGGGCAGCCGGGGTGTTAGCGGTACCCTGTACCAGCAATCCGCTATAGCTGGGGTGATATCCTGTCTCGGATCTTATCATTGTGAAGCAGCCCTTTGTAAGCGGCGTAGACGTTTGGGTCTTGCGCAATAGGAACCTGTGAACCGTGTCAGGTCAGGAATGAAGCAGCACTAAGCAGGAACTCTTATGTGCCGCGAGGGTGCCTGAGCTGAGCTGGCTGCAGAGGTAACGTTCATGGTGGAGATTCAACGCAGGATGCCCGGTTTTGTTATGAGCATTCGGCGCGAAATGACCAATTTTTCTATTATTCACCCCTTATCCCCCACACGAAAAATGCCGATAACACCAATAAGAGAGATTTTACAAAAAAGAGGGGGCGAACGGCATTTTGCGTACAAAAGACGATTACATCATACAGCATATCCAATACGAAAATCTGCGGCGCGCGAACAGCTTTTTTGTCCGTGCGCTTCTGATCATGCCCTTTGTATTTATTCTCACGGACTATTTTACGGAAGCATCACTCTGGCACATCGGACACACGGCGGTGCTTGCGGTCGCCAGCGAGCTGATGTTCCTTGTGATGATCGTGCTGATCCATCAGCGGGCGCGGCGGACACACGACGATCACCGTTGGTTTCTGCGTATCATATGGCTGATCTATCTGATCGTAAGCGACCTTTTAGCCTTTAATCTGCAGGATGCGGTGATGGCACAGATCCTGCTCTGGAGTGCGACCATCGGCTTTATCATTTCTTATCTGTCCAGCGGCACGTGGTCAGCAGTCGGTCTGTGTCTGCAGACGGCGGCGGCAGCGCGGCTCATATACGGTTATCATCTGGGTGTAGATATCATTTTATACAATGTATTATTGATCGGACTCAGCCGCGTGATGGCAAATTACGCGTTCCGTCTGTATGAGCAGAAGGCATCTGACCAGTGGATGCTGCGGCTTGCCACGCGAAAGTCGGAGCGCGATCCGATGACAGGACTGTTAAACCGCCGCGGCTTTGAGCCGAAGGCGGCGCGTATGCTGCAGGGCTGTAAAAAGCGCAGACAGGCAGTCGGTGTGATGATGGTCGATATCGACAATTTCAAAAAATATAACGATGCGTTCGGACATCCGCAGGGTGACGCGTGCATCATTGCCGTGTCGGGTGAGATCCGCCGGATCACGCGTGAGGCAGGCGGCATCTGTGCACGTCTTGGCGGCGAGGAATTTGCCGTGATGCTCGCAGGCGCAGGCGAGGTTGATTTTTTGCAGTACGCAAAAAAGCTGCAGATGGCGGTGGAGGAGTTGAAGCTGCCGCAGGCATCTGACAATTTTTATCCGTATGTGACGATCAGCATCGGGGTCGAGCACCGGCAGAAGGTGTACGGCGAAACGTATGAGGATCTTTACCATATCGCGGATGAAGCGCTGTACCGCGCCAAGAAGGGCGGCAGAAACTGTATTTTCATTCGGGAAAACTGCATAAGATCGACCGTCGGACGTTATTTTGCATAGGATTATTCTTTTTTTGTTGAGCATAAAAATGAAATCATATATAATAAAAGTCGGAATGTAATTGATACAAACAGGAGAACCTAAGAAAAAAGTGTCAGGAAAGGGATGGACAATATGAAAAGAATTGGTTTGCTGACGAGCGGAGGCGACTGTCAGGCGCTGAATGCAGCAATGCGCGGCGTGGTAAAGGGCTTGAGCGAAAATACGGATGAGCTTGAGGTCTACGGATTTCTGAATGGTTACAAGGGTTTGATCTATGGCAATTATAAGCTGCTGACATCGGTTGATTTTTCCGGCATTCTCACAAAGGGCGGAACGATCCTCGGATCCTCACGTCAGCCGTTCAAGCTGATGCGTGTGCCGGATGAGAACGGACTGGACAAGGTCGAAGCGATGAAGCAGAATTATTACAAGCTGAATCTGGACTGTCTGGTGATACTTGGCGGCAACGGAACGCAGAAGACGGCGAACCTGCTGCGCGAGGAGGGCTTAAACGTCATCCATCTGCCGAAGACCATCGACAACGATATCTACGGAACGGATGTGACCTTCGGTTTCCAGAGTGCGATCAACATTGCGTGTGACGCGATTGACTGCATCCACACGACGGCAGCATCGCACAATCGTGTGTTCATCGTAGAGGTCATGGGTCATAAGGTCGGCTGGCTGACGTTATACGCGGGCATGGCATCCGGCGCGGACATCATTCTCCTGCCGGAGATCCCGTATGACATCGACAAGGTGATCGAAGCGATCGACAAGCGTACCAAGGCAGGAAAAGGCTTTACGATCCTTGCGGTTGCCGAGGGTGCCATTTCCAAGGAGGACGCGGCACTGTCCAAAAAAGAATACAAAAAGAAGCTCGAAAACTACAAATATCCGTCCGTTTCCTACGAGATCGCGGATATGATAAAGGAAAAGACCGGTATCGAGGTACGTGTGACCGTGCCCGGACATACCCAGCGCGGCGGCAGTCCGTGTGCGTATGACCGCGTGCTGTGCACAAGGCTCGGTGCGGAGGGAGCGCGTGCCATCATGGATGGCGAGTTTGGCGTGATGATCGCCATGATCAACGGCAAGATCAAGCGTGTGCCGCTCGGTGACGTGGCAGGCAAGCTCAAGGTCGTTGATCCGGATTCCCAGATCATCCGGCAGGCAAAATATGTAGGGATCAGTTTTGGTGATTAAAGATGGCATATACAGCGTTATACCGCAAGTTCCGTCCGAACGAATTTGAGGAAGTGAAAGGACAGGAGCATATCGTAACGACTCTGAAAAATCAGATCAAGGCAGACCGGATCGGTCACGCCTATCTGTTTTGCGGCACGCGCGGCACCGGAAAGACGACGGTCGCAAAGATCTTTGCGAAAGCGGTGAATTGTGAGCATCCGGTGGATGGAAGTCCCTGCGGGGAATGTGCATCGTGCCGTGCGATCGCTGCCGGAAGCTCCATGAATGTGATAGAGATCGATGCTGCGTCCAACAATGGTGTGGACAACATCCGTGAGATCCGCGAGGAAGTGAATTATTCGCCGACGGAGGGACGCTACAAGGTCTATATCATCGACGAGGTGCATATGCTTTCGATCGGCGCATTCAATGCGCTGTTAAAGACGCTGGAGGAGCCGCCGTCCTATGTGATATTCATATTGGCGACGACCGAGGCGCACAAAATACCGATCACAATACTTTCCCGCTGTCAGCGGTATGATTTCCGGCGCATTTCGATCGACACGATCTCAGCGCGGCTGCAGGAGCTGATGAAGGCAGAGGGCGTGGAAGCAGAGAAAAAGGCAGTCCGCTATGTCGCAAAGGCGGCGGACGGCTCTATGCGTGATGCGCTCAGTCTGCTGGATCAGTGCATCGCTTTTTATCTGGGACAGACGCTGACCTACGATCACGTGCTGGAGGTGCTTGGTGCAGTCGATAACGAGATTTTTTCAAAGATGCTGCGCCGGATCCTGAAAAAAGACATCACCGGAGCGATCGCGCAACTGGAGGAGCTGGTCATTCAAGGCAGGGAGCTGGGACAGTTCATCACGGACTTCACGTGGTATCTGCGGAATCTCCTGCTCGTGCAGAGCGAGGATGACATGGAGGATGTGCTGGACATTTCCAGCGAAAACCTAAAGCTCCTAAAGGAGGAAGCGGCACTCGTGAAGCCGGAGGTGCTCATGCGTTACATCCATGTGTGCTCCGAGCTGTCCAATCAGATCCGCTATTCGACGCAGAAGCGCATACTGATCGAGATCGCGATCATCAAGCTGTGCAGACCTGCGATGGAGCAGGATCTCGGCAGTCTGATCCAGCGAATGGACGATCTGGAAAAAAGACTCGCCGCCGGAGATTTCGTGGCAGCAGTGCCCGCAGGCGGCACGGGGGCAGCAGCGTCTGCAGACAGCGGACAGTCACCGACAGCCGTGAACAAGCGGCAGATCCTGCCGCAGGCAGTACCGGAGGACATCCGTATGCTCATCAAAAACTGGGATCATGTGCTGGGTGACATGGATGGTCTGCTGCGAAATTATCTGCGGCTCGTGACACCGTCGCTCGGTGAAAAAGGAGACCTGCTGCTCGCGACGGAGGATTCAGTCGCGGTCGCATTTTTGAGCAGTGAGGAACATCAGCAGTCGATCCGTGATGCGATCGGGAAAAATATCGGAAAACAGGTCGAATTTCGTATCGTCGGCAATGAGAGCGGGCAGCCTTTTTCGGATGTCTATCCGGATCTGCGCTCGATGATACAGATGGATATTGAAATAGAAGAAGATTCAGAAGGAGGATTTTAACATGGCAAAGAGAGGCGGTTTTCCCGGCGGAATGCCCGGAAATATGAATAATCTGATGAAGCAGGCACAGAAGATGCAGCGTCAGATGGAGGAAGCCAGCAAGGAGATCGAGGAAAAGGAGATCACCGCGGCAGCAGGCGGCGGCGTGGTCGAGGTCACGGTTTCCGGCAAAAAGGAGGTCACAAAGATCAAGATCGATCCGGAAGCAGTCGATCCCGATGATGTGGAAATGTTAGAGGATCTGATCATGGCAGCCACGAATGAGGCACTGCGCCAGATGGACGATTATTCCCAGCAGTCTATGTCCAAGATCACCGGCGGCATGGGCGGATTAGGCGGACTGCCGTTCTAATACAGAGAAGGGCGTATCGTTCATGGATTATTACAGTAAACAGATCAATCAGCTCGTGGAGTCACTGTCAAGGCTCCCCGGAATCGGCTCAAAAACGGCACAGCGGCTCGCGTTCCATATCCTGAATATGCCGAAGGAGGATGCCAAAAAGCTCGCAGACTCCATTTCGCAGGCGCGGGAAAATGTCCGCTACTGCAAGCAGTGCTTTACGCTGACGGATGAGGACATCTGCCCGATCTGTCGGGACGAAAAGCGGAACCATAAGGTGATCATGGTCGTGGAAAATACGAGAGACCTTGCAGCGTATGAAAAGACCGGCAAATTTGACGGCGTTTATCATGTGCTGCACGGCGCGATCTCCCCGATGCTCGGCATCGGACCGGCAGACATCCGCTTAAAGGAGCTGATGCAGCGGCTGCAGGGCGAGGTGGACGAGGTCATCATCGCGACCAATTCCTCGCTGGAGGGCGAAACGACCGCCATGTATATCAGCAAGCTCATCAAACCGAGCGGGATCCGTGTGACGCGGATCGCCAGCGGCGTACCGGTCGGCGGAGATCTGGAGTACATAGATGAGGTCACGCTGCTCCGCGCACTGGAGGGCAGAACAGAGCTGTAAAACTCAGAATATTAAGACTCAGAATAAAAAAAGGACTTCTGCTTTGCATTAAGCAGAGGTCTTTTTTGTTTCATATCCAAATTTTTTTACGAAAGCAACACGATTTGGCAAATTCCGCATCCGGCACATGTTAAGGTAAGGCTGACTTGAAAGAAAAGGGGGCATGTGTCTAATGGAAAACAGTATGACAGATCGCAATGCAAAAGAGGACAGACCCAGACGGCAGTTGCCGAAAAACATCCGGCAGATCGGCAATGTGCAGGGATCGGTGCGCATCTATATGGAAGACTACGTTTACACCTATCTGCACGGAAACGGCAGGAGCGGCTGGGGACACCGCGGAAGCATTTTCGTCGGCACACGCTGGCAGGAGAACGGACAGAAATACCTTTTTATCAGCGGACTGGTACATATTCCGGACGATTGCTTTAAGGACGGAGTGCCGGAATTTCACGATCTGATGTGGGCGGGCATCTATCAGGACATCAAGTGTTACTATGACAACGTGGAGATCCTCGGCTGGGGCATGGATGTGGCAGGTGCATCCGCACGGCTGACCGGAAGTGTCGAGCAACTGCATCGGCGCGCGTTCCATGGACAGGATCGGATCGCATTTTTTATGGACTCGCTGGAAAAAGAGGAAGCCTTCTATGTTTATGAAAAGAATGTGCTGAGACGGCGCGACGGCTATTACGTGTATTATGAGAAAAACCCGCAGATGCGCGAATATATGCTGCAGGGACGCACGGAGGAGCAGCCGACGGAGATCGATCCGCAGCTTGCCGTCGTAACAAGCTATCGGGAGCGCGCAGCGAAAAAAGGAAAAAGCAGGGGAATCTGGCGCATGACGTATGCGGCATGTCTGGCACTGCTCGTCGTAGCCGGCGCGTGGGGCATCAATCGGATGACGAACGCAGGCAGGATCCGGCAGTTGGAGGAGACCGTCGCATTTCTAAAGGCAGACAGGGACAGCACAGAGCCGGACACGCCGCAGGACACGGACGCAGCAGATCCCGTAGACTTACAGACGGAATCGGAGCTTGCACCGTCAGTAGCCGCGGACACGCAGCCGACAGGAGAAGCGGATGCAACAGGGGAAGCGGATGCGGCAGACGAACCGGATGAAACGGTCGGAGCAGAATCAGCAGATACACCGGCATCGCCCGATACGGAGACAGAGGAAACACCGGAGCAGCCGACAGAGCCGGAGGACGAGCCGTCACCCAAGGTGCAGGAAACGACTGCGCAGGATACCGCATTACCTGAGACCTATATCGTGCAGGCAGGAGAAAGTCTGCTCGGCATCAGCCAGAAGCTGTACGGCAAAAATTACACGGCAGAGCTGTGTGAGCGGAACGGCTTGGAGGATGAGAATAAAATTTATGCCGGACAGGAGCTTTTATTATTGGACAAATAGTGTTATCATGTAACCGTTCAGCAATACGAGAAACCGGAAAGAGAGAACCCTTATGGCAAAAATACAAAAGCATCGTCTGCATACCGTAGAGGTAGATCGGGAGGATCTGAACAAAAAAATCCGACAGCACCGCAGAAAGGTGTTTGCACTGGTATTATTTGTACTGCTCCTGTTAGCGATGGCGGCGATCCTTACCTATGTATGTTATGAAAATAAGATTTATTCGGATTACGAGATCGTCACGCAGACGGAGCGCTCCGATGCGAGCGCGTCTGAATACGAGATGTTTCAGGGTAAGCTGCTCAAATGCACGAATGACGGAGCCGTGTACACGGATCCGGACGGAAGCCTGATCTGGAATCAGACCTATGAGATGGATCAGCCGCAGCTCGCGATGCGCGGCGATTACGTCGCGGTTTATGAAAAAAACGGCACGCAGATCTACATTATGGATACGGTGAACATGCAGGGCAGCATCCAGACGACGATGCCCGTGCAGAAGGTCAGCATAGCGGCACAGGGAATGGTCGCAGTCCTCATGGAAAGCGAGGGCACGAGCTATCTGCAGCTATATGACAAGACCGGAAACCAGTTGGCAGCAGGTGAGCTGCACGTGGAAAACAGCGGTTATCCGCTCGATCTGGCACTGTCTGAGAATGGTGAAAAGCTGGCGATCTCCATGCTGGATATCCATGACGGACAGGCAAAGACCGTGATCGCGTTTTACAATTTCGGCGCAGTCGGACAGAATGCCATAGATAAGATCGTCAGTTCCTATAAATATGCGGACGTGATCATACCGAGGATCCGGTATCTGGCAGATGATACGATGGCAGCGTTTGGTGATGACCGCGTGCTGCTGTTCACCGGAGAACAAAAACCGGCAGAAAGCAAGGTCATTGAGTTAAAGGATGAGGTAAAGAGCATCTTTTATGATGAAACACGTTTCGGACTGGTATATGACAGCGAATCCGGCAAGGCACACAGGCTGGAGCTTTACAGCACCGCCGGAAACAAAGTGATGGACGTAACGTTCGACACGGACTATACTGCGATCGACATCCTTGCGAATGGCGAGATCTGCATCCGCAGCGAGGAAGGCTGTGAGATCATAAACAGCAAGGGGGTCTGCAAGTTCAAAGCCGATTTTCAGCAGCATCTGTATAAGGTGCTGTCCGGAAAGCTGCTGACGGACTATACCGTGATCCTTGAGGAAGAAACAGAGAGGATAAAGCTAAAATGATACAGATAGACGAACACGTTGTCATGGCAGCGGCGCTGATCTGGCTGTGTGTGTGCGCGCTTGCGGGTTACTACAAGGGCTTTTTGCGCGAGGCGTACACCGTGGCAGAGATCATACTGGCGCTGGTCTGCTTATATGCAATGGCAAAACGGACAGCGATCTTTGCCGGAGGGATCCCGACACTCGGCGGATTTCTTGCGATCCTGTTCATCCTGCATTGGATCGGCAGATTCTTAAATATCGTAAACCATATACCGGTGCTCGGCGGTCTGAACCGGACGCTCGGAGTTCTCATAGGCTTCGCCAAAGGACTACTGCTCATCGGGCTGCTTTACAGTTGGATCGGCAGTCAGTTGATGATAAAATAAAAAATCCGAAAAACTTGAAAAAAGGTGTTGACAACCGTCAGCATAGGTGATAATATAAACAAGCTGTCGCAAACGAGCGGGTTCAAAAAACACGAACGGACAGCAAAGAAACAAATAAAAAGAAGTGAAAAAGTTCTTGACAAACAACAGAGAATCAGATATAATGATAAAGCTGTTTGACGAGAATGGCAACACAAAAGAACCTTGATAACTGAACAGTGAAATAACCTTGAAAGATTTGAAAAAAATGAGAAAAAGCAGGCTATCGAGCAGGCATGGCGAAACAAATTTATTTGTTGAGACATGGGTGCGAAGGTAGGCGGGTTTGGCGAATGCCAAACAGCGAGATGGAACGAAGTGAAATCGAGCGGCTTTTTCGTGAAATGTGAACTAACTTTAAGAACAGTAATTACGGTTAAAATTAGCCAAGCGAATTTTTGACCGGAACAAACAACCATTATTAAACATGAGAGTTTGATCCTGGCTCAGGATGAACGCTGGCGGCGTGCTTAAC
>CAZERX010000074.1:0-9581 GCA_964515045.1 uncultured Eubacterium sp. | reverse complement strand
GGATACCGGCGGCTCGATCCGTCAGCCCAGTGCCTATTGCGGAGTGACCGGCATCAAGCCGACCTATGGAACGGTGTCACGCTATGGGCTGATCGCCTATGGCTCATCGCTCGATCAGGTCGGCGTGACGGCAAAGGATGTGACGGACTGTGCGGCGATCCTGCAAGTGCTCGCGATGCATGATCCGAAGGACTCGACCTCGCTCCGCCGCACGGATACGGATCTTACGTCGGCGCTGACCGGAGAGGTAAAGGGGATGCGGATCGGGATACCGACCGAGTATTTTGGCGAAGGACTCCAGCCGGACACGGCGGCAGCAGTGCGGGCGGCGGCAGAAGCGCTGCGGGCGCAGGGCGCGCTCGTCGAGGAATTTTCACTCGACCTCACGGAATACGCAGTACCGGCATATTATGTCATTGCCTGCGCGGAGGCGGGCAGCAATCTGGAGCGCTTTGACGGTGTCAGATACGGACATCGCGCGTCAGAATATGCGGATCTGCACGAAATGTACCGGAAAAGCCGCTCGGAGGGCTTCGGAGCGGAGGTAAAACGACGCATCATGCTCGGTACGTTTGTGCTGAGCGCGGGATATTATGATGACTATTATCTGCGGGCGGCACGCGTGCGGAGTCTGATCTGCGGTGCTTTTTCAGAGGCGTTTGCACGGTATGACCTGCTGCTCGGACCTGTGGCACCGGATACGGCACCACCGCTCGGCACGTCGCTCAAGGATCCGCTCCGTATGTATCTTAGCGACAGTTATACAGTAGCTGCCAATCTCGCGGGTCTGCCTGCGATGAGTATCCCGTGCGGACTGGATCATGCGGGGCTTCCGATCGGACTGCAGCTCACCGCGGATCGGCTGCAGGAAGCAAAGCTCCTGCGGGCGGCATATGCATTCGAGCAGACGCGTCCGTATCTGCATAGTCCAATCGCGCAGGAGAGAAACGGAGGTGTACGATGAGCAGTGCTTATGAGACCGTGATCGGTCTGGAGGTGCATGTGGAGCTGGCGACGCAGACCAAGATATTCTGCGGGTGTCCGACGGCATTCGGGGGCGCGCCGAATACGCATACCTGTCCGGTGTGTACCGGTATGCCGGGCGCACTGCCGGTATTAAACCGCAAGGTCTTGGAGTATGCGGCGGCAGTCGGTCTTGCGACGGACTGTACGATCAGCCGAAGCTGCCGCTTTGACCGGAAAAACTATTTTTACCCCGACAATCCGCAGAATTATCAGATCTCACAGCTCTATGCGCCGATCTGCCGTGACGGTGCAGTCTGGATCGAAACGACGGACGGCGGCAAAAAAAGGATCGGCATTCACGAGATCCATATGGAGGAGGATGCCGGAAAGCTCGTGCATGACGAAGCGGCGGGCACATCCGTTGTAGACTGCAATCGTTCCGGTGTGCCGCTGATCGAGATCGTGTCAGAGCCGGACATGCGGAGCGCGGAGGAGGTGCTTGCCTATCTTGAAATGCTGCGGCGCATCATCCGGTATCTGGGTGCGTCGGACTGTCGGCTGAACGAAGGCTCGATGCGTGCGGATGTCAATCTGTCCGTGCGAAAGACCGGAGCGGACAGCTACGGCACGCGGACGGAAATGAAAAATCTGAATTCCTTTCACGCGATCGCCCGTGCGATCGCACATGAAGCAGAACGGCAGATCGCACTGCTTGAAGCAGGGCAGACCGTGACACAGGAAACAAGGCGCTGGGATGATGCCGCAGGAATGTCCTATCCGATGCGCTCCAAGGAGGATGCGAAGGATTACCGTTATTTTCCGGATCCGGATCTTTTGGAATTTCAGATCTCGGAGACGTGGCTCACCGGGCTTCGGGCGCGCCAGCCGGAGCTTCCGATGCAGCGCTGTGAGCGGTATGTCCGAACCTACGGTATCCCGCATTATGATGCGGATATCCTCACCTCGGACAGACACCTCGCGGAGCTTTTTGAGCAGGCGAGCGATATCTGTAAAAAGCCGAAAAAGGTGTCCAACTGGCTGATGGGTGAAACGATGCGGCTTCTGCGTGAGCGCGGGATGGAGCCGGAGGAGATCAGGATCTCACCGGAGCATCTGGCGGCGCTGGTAAGTCTCACCGATGCCGGAACGATCAACAGCACCGTCGCAAAGGAAGTGTTCGGGCAGATGTTTGAAGCAGACACAGATCCAAAGCAGTATGTAGAGGAGCACGGCTTACAGACCGTGCAGGACGAGGACGCACTGCGCGATACGGTCATGCGTGTGCTGGCAGACAATCCGCAGTCCGTGACGGATTACCGGAACGGCAAGGAGCGTGCACTCGGATTTTTGGTCGGACAGACGATGAAGGCGATGAAGGGCAAGGCAGATCCGGCACGCGCGGGACAGCTCCTGCGCGCGCAGTTGAACGGAGACGACCGATAGTTACGGTTGTTTTTCTGCTGCTTTGTCAGTATAATAAGGATGATCGGATCCGGCAGCCGTGGCGTTTGCATGCGGTCGGATCGGGGAGGGAGTGAAACGGTCGTGAAGGACTTACAGAAAAAACAGCGGCAGGGAACGGTGATGATCGGTCTTGTCATGGTCGCATTTTTTATATGGATGCTGGAGTCCGGCTCGGATCGGTTCGTGCCGCTCGGTATGCTTTTTTCACTGGCGATCGCTGGTGTTTACAAAAGCGGTCAGCTTCTGTTTTCGGCTGCCGTGATGAACCTTTTTCTTTCGATGGCGGCGATCGCGTTCGGCGCGCTGCAGAGGATCACGCGAACGTACAGTCGCAGGGAGCACCTGATCATCCTTCTTTTGATGTTCTTTGTCTGCGGGCTGATCCGTTTGATGCAGCAGAAAAGCTGCAAGGCGCAGAAAAATGAAAAAACAGAGGAGCAGACGGAGAAAACGGTCGCTGCGGCAGACACCGGAGATATATCCGACCTGCAGACGGTGCAGCGGGCACTCGATGCGGTCGGGCTTACGGAGCTGTCTCTGGAGGATGCCTTGGAGTATTCGGCAGGTACGACGGCGGATGTGCTGTCAAATATCAGGAGCTATCTTGACGAAGCGCCGGAGAATACCGGAAGCTTTCGTACCTTTTATGAAGCGCATGCATGGAAGGAGCTAAAGATCCGCGCACATGCGCTGAAAAGCACGTCGCGTATCATCGGGGCGGTCTATGTGGCATACCTCGCCGAGCAGATAGAGCACGCTGCGGGTGAGGAAAACGTGACTGAGATCGACGGACACCTTGAGGAGCTGCTCAGTGAGTACCGGTGGCTGTGCACGCAACTGGAACGTCTGCTGGAGCAGCCGGAGCTTCTTTCGCTTTTGCCGGAGCGCACGGAAACGGAGCTTTCAAAGGACGGATATCGTGCAAGGCTCACGGAGCTTCTCGCCGCTGTGCAGGCATTTGACGTGGATTTTGAGGAGCTTCGGGCATTTGCCGCAGTGTATCCGAAGGGGCTGATGTTCACAGAGGAGCGGGAACGGCTCGCGCAGGCGATCGGGGATTTTGACTATGAAAGGATCGGACAACTGCTCACGGAGCTGCGTTCGCAGCTTTCAGAAGGGCATTGACGGAGGAGAGTGAAAAGAATGGATGATTCATATGAAAAGGAGTATATGAGCCAGCATGATAAAAGCGTCACGCGCAGCATACACCGCGTCGTGAACCTGACGCTTTTCATCGCACCGGTGCTGTATCTACTGACGAAGCTCGATATACTGAATGTTTCAAACGAGGTGCTGATCCTCTGCATGACGTATGTGGTCGTTGCATGGCTGATCGTGGAATTTCTGCTCCGCGCGGGCATGGTCACGACGGCAAAATATGTGCAGCTTATTTATCTGGAGCTTTTGGTCGCGGCGGCATCCATGAGTCCGACGATGGGGATCTATATCACCTATTTTGCGATCCCGCTGCTGTCGTGCGTCTATATGGACTGGATCCTGACGCTCGTAATGTCGGTTGCAGGCTATGTGTGCATGATCGGCTTTCTCTATCCGCGTTCCGTCGGCTTCGTGGCGAACGGCTATACGAATTTCAAGGATCCGCTGCACTTTTTTGAAGCATTCGGTGCAGGCTATACGGTGGAATACTTTTTTATGACGGTATTTGCGATCCTCGTCGTGCGGCACGGCAGGGAGATCCGTCAGCACTACTTTGAGAGCCAGAAGGAAAAGCTCTCCGCAGAGGTCGCAAATCAGGCAAAGAGCAGCTTTCTTGCAAATATGTCACATGAGATCCGGACACCCATCAATGCAGTGATCGGAATGAATGAGATGATCCTGCGTGAGAGCAGGGAGCGAAAGATCCTCCATTATGCGGGTGACATCAAAAATGCGAGTAAGACGCTGCTCGCGCTGATCAATGACATCCTCGATTTTTCCAAGGTGGAATCCGGTAAAATGGAGGTGATCTCTGCGCCGTATCAGATCAGCTCGGTATTGAACGATCTCATCAATATGGTGCAGCCGCGCGCAGACGAAAAGGGGCTGGCGCTCCGGCTCGATATCGACGAACAGCTTCCGTGTGAGCTGTCCGGTGATGAGGTGCGCATCCGGCAGATCGTGAGCAATCTTTTGACGAATGCCGTGAAATATACGCGCGAGGGTACGATCACGCTGAAGGTGCGTGCGACCCGCCTGCCGGACGGTCAGCGCGTGCGATTGGATATTGCCGTTGTGGACACCGGCATCGGGATAAGGAAGGAGGATCAGAAAAAGATCTTTGAAACCTTCCGGCGTGTAGATGAGCAGAATAACCGCGGCATCGAAGGCTCCGGACTCGGTCTCGCCCTGTCCAGACAACTGCTTGAGCTGATGGGCAGTAAGCTCTATGTGGACAGTGAATACGGACGCGGCAGTGCATTTTTCTTTGGCTTGGAGCAGGAGATCATCGACGATACGCCGATCGGCGATTACAAGACGCAGTATGAGCGTTCCCTGCGCGATGACCGGCATTATCACGAGAGCTTTCAGGCTCCGGATGCGCGGATCCTCGTGGTGGATGATACGCGCATGAATCTGGAGGTCTGCCGCGGCCTGCTGAAAAAGACACGCATCCAGATCGATACGGCATCGAGCGGACTCGAATGTCTGAACCTCATTATGAAAAAAGAGTATCACATGATATTCCTTGACCACAAAATGCCGGAAATGGACGGCGTGGAGTGCTTACAGCGGATGCGTGAGCTGAAAAACAATCCGAATGCGCAGACGACCGTGATCGCGCTGACGGCGAATGCCGTGAGCGGAGCCAGAGAATTTTACCTTTCGCACGGCTTTGACGGCTACCTTGCAAAGCCGATACAGGGGGAAGCACTGGAACAGATGCTCTGTCATTATCTGCCGCCGCAGTTTTTGCAGATTCCGGAGACGGAGAGCGTAGATTATCTGGAGGAGATCTGCGTTCCGCCGATCGAGGGCATTGTGGCAGAGGATGCACTGCGCTATGCAGGGGATGATCCGGAGGAGGTGCTGCATAATCTGCGGCTCTATCTCGATGAATTTGAGGAGAAAAAGACCGACATCGCGACTGCCTATGAGCGGGAGGATCTGGAAAATTACCAGATCTATGTACATGCCGTAAAGAGCACGTCGCGTCTGATCGGGGCGAACGAGCTGTCCGAGAGCGCCCGCCGCATGGAGGAGGCAGCCGCCGCGCGTGACATGGAAAAGATCCGCGCGGAGTATGAAGCGTTCATGGCACTGTTTGTGCACCAGAGCGTATGCATCGCGGATGCGGTCGCATCGGTCGGACTAAAGGAAGCTGATACGCAGATGGAAGCCATGAGTGTGCAGGAGCTGAGAGAGCTGTGCGCCGAGCTTCGCAGTGCGCTGGATGAATATGACATGCAGGAGCTGCAGCGGCTCTGTACACTGCTGCAGAATAAGGATGTCTTAAAGTCCGTCAAGGAGGAAATGCAGACCGCGATCGATCAGTTTGACTACGAGGGTGTAGGAAAGCAGTTGCAGGAGCTGGAGGCACTGACCGGAGGGAATGCAGTGTAAGGTTGGAAAATACCTTGGAGCGTTTAGAAAAATTGGAAGGAAGGAGGATGATCCATTGCTCTGAAAAGAAGGGCTTGGATGCTAGGTCGTTTTATGATAAAAGAAGAATTAAAAAAGCTGATTGATACAGGCGAGAAAATTGATGTTGAGTTCAAATTGTCAAAAGATAAATTAAACAGGGATTTGTACGAATCTGTATGCTCCTTCAATAATAGGAATGGCGGGCATATATTTCTTGGAGTTGAAGATAAGACAAAGGAGATTGTGGGAGTAGATCCAGATGAAGTAGACAAAATGAAAAAGGATTTTACAACGGCTATAAATAATTCAAATAAAATTTATCCGCCGATGTATCTGACACCAGAGGATCATGTTATTGATGGAAAAACGATTATTTATATCAGAGTACCGGAAGGAACACAGGTCAGAAGGTTAAATGGTCGTATTTTTGACAGAACCGGAAAGTGGGAAAGAGGGGATCACATTGGCGGCTGTCCTGCTTTTTGGTAAGGATAGTACAATTATGTCTGTGTTGCCGCAGTATAAGACAGATGCGATATATCGTGTAAAAAACATGGATCGTTATGATGACAGAGAGGTGATCATAACCAATCTTGTGGACAGCTTTAGACGTTTAATGGATTTTGGGAAAAAGCATCTAAATGATGTATTCGTAACGGAAGGTGATCAGAGTATAAGCGCCAGAGATAAGATCCTTAGAGAAGTAGTATCTAATATTTTGGCACATAGGGATTATGCAAATGCATATAGTGCGCAGCTTGTCATTGAAAGAAACAGGCTGTATACAAAGAATAGCAATCTCCCGCATGGACATGGTGAATTGCAGTTGAACCGATTTGAGCCATTTCCGAAAAATCCGCCTATTTCAAGAGTTTTTAGGGAAATCGGGTATGCGGATGAATTGGGATCTGGAATGAGAAATACGAATAAGTATACGAAATTGTATTCTGGTGGTGTGCCGAAGTTTGTTGAAGAAAATACGTTTGAAATTATTATACCGATAGAAAATGTACCAGAGCTTCAGGTTGGTGGAAGTGACACTCAGAATGGCACTCAGAATGGCACTCAGAATGGCACTCAGAAACAGATTCTTGAATTGATCCAAAATGATCCAAAGATCACACGCAAAGAAATAGCGGGAAAATTAAATATTAGTATTCGGACATTGCAGCGATTGCTGAATGCCCTGCCTGATATACATTATATTGGTAGGGGGAGAAACGGTCATTGGGAAATAGACGCTTGAAAATACTTGCATTTTTCGGTGCGGTTTGTTATATTTCATGGAAGTGATCCGCGGCTTTTGACGCGGACAGTGAAACGAGCAGGATCAGTAAAGATGGGAGGAACGCGAATGAGTATGAAAAAAACGAAAAAAATGATCAGTTGTTTTTTGACAGGATGTATACTGGCGGGGATGCTGCCGACCGCGGCATATGCCGGAGAACCGGCAGCGTCAGAAGCATCTGCGGCAGGCAGTGAAACGGTCGGACAGAGTGATGCGGACGGCGGTGAATATGGGATCATGCCGCAAAATGACAATGGGGGGGTAGCGTAAGCTACCGTGTCTATAACGAAACTACCGGACAGATGGAGGATGCAGACACAGCCGAAACGGAATATACGGTCATTGAAGGAACTTCGACCGAGGGCGTGAACTGGAAAGGTTGGTATGTGGTGAAGGATTCCGATGTTAAGATCGACGGAACCGTGATGCTCACTGGTGATACGCATCTTATCCTCTGTGATGGGGCAGAGCTGACCATTACCGGAGGGATCAGAGGGAGCAGCTATTCCTTGGCGGTCTATGCACAATCTAATGGCACCGGAAAACTGACCATCACCGGTGGTGTTTCCGTGAATGCGAATACAAACTATGGAATGTTCGTTAAAAATCTTATCGTTTACGGCGGAATAATTTCTGCTGCTGGAAGTACGGTTACGGTGAACAGCGACGCTGCCACAAGCTATGGTATTCGTACAAATATACCGGGAAGGATGAAACTTTATGGTGGTGAAGTTACAGCGACCGGCGGCGAAGTTACCCGCACAGGTGCTGATAAATCTTTGACCGCTAATAGTTACGGTGTATATGCATGGGGGCTGACTGTGTCCGGCGGCAGGCTTACTGCTGCTGGAAACACAGTTTTTAATAGCAAGGGAGATGCCTGCAGTAACGGGATCGTATTTGGTGCTTACAATCTGACGATAACAGGTGGCGAAGTATATGCCGATGGCGGTCAGGCAATGAGTGAACAGGCATCGGATGGACAGGGAGCGGTACAGAGTAATGGTATTTATGCGTCCGATGGTAGGCTGGATCTTTCTGGCGGCACTCTTACCGCAAACGGCAATGAAGCTGTCAGTAACGAGGGCGTTGGCAGAAGCTGCGGTATTTATATGCGTAATGGGGTTTATTTGAACGTATCCGGCGGCACGCTCACTGCTACCGGAGGAAAAGCTGTCAGCGCTGCGGAGAAGACCAGCTATGGCAGCGGTATATTGCAGTCCTCTAAGAATAATTCAGATACCATCAGTGGTGGAACAGTCACGGTAAAGGGCGGCGAAGCAACCAAAAGTTGTGGATACGATGCGGGTAATCTGATCATTTCCGGCGGAAACTTTAAGCTCCCCGCAGACAGCAGTATAAGCGGTAATTTGGAAGTACAGAATAATGTCACGTTAGGTGACCTGCTTCCCAGTGGAAGTGAGCAGTACGGATTTTATGACGCAGACAGCAGCACATGGTATGACAGCACCAGTACCGCACAAAGTGTTACGGAAGCCACGGTTAAAACCCTTCCGATCCAGAGCTTTACACTGAGAACGGAAAGTGCTAATTTGGTCTATGGTTATGATCCCGCGGATGCGCCGACTTTTACGGTCGCGGTAAGCAGGGCAGAGGGTGTCATGGAGCCTGTGACTTATCAGTGGTCTGTGAAAGAACGCTCAGAGAGTGACTTTACCCCGCAGACAGATGCGACCGCATCGAGCTTTTCATTTCCCGCAGAAATGGCGGCGGGAGAATATGAGGTAAAATGTGAGGCAGCTTGTGACGGATATGTTTTGGAGCAGACCGCAACCGTAACGGTTGGTAAGGCTGATGCTGTCTGCACGGATGAACCTGCGGTAAGGCAGGGTCTGAGCTATACCGGCGCAAAGCAGGAGCTTGTTACGGCAGGTAAAGCGACCGGTGGTACGATGCAGTATCAGTTGGATGGCGGCGAATGGATTGCCACGGTTCCTACTGCCGACAAAGCCGGTACTTATCACATCCGTTATAAGGTCGCTGGTGACGCGAACCACAACGATACCGCAGAAGTCGAGCTTACCGTCACGATTGCAAAGGCTGCGCCTGCTCCCGATGCACCGCTCACTGCGAGCGTAACCTACGGTGATGCGGTGGACAATACGGCTATCATCGGTGCAATGAGCGCATTCGGTTCGACCGTGGCAGGTACGTTTGTCTGGGAAAATGTGAGCACCTACGGCGATGCGACCGGTGAGAATGAGACGCGAACACTCTATGCGACCTTCAAGCCTGCGGATACGACAAACTATAACTACGC
>CAZERX010000073.1:0-9651 GCA_964515045.1 uncultured Eubacterium sp. | reverse complement strand
ACACTCCCCATGTATTAGACACTGTGTTCAATACATAGGGAGTCTTATTTTCTGCAGCTTCGGACGTGTTTTGACGTGTCCTATTTTTTTGTCATTTACAAATTCCTGCCAAAACATCCAGTTTACTTTTTCACGGATCTACGCTATACTGTTCCATAATTATCCTATCCAATACTTTCACGGATAAATACATCGCTCTACTACAACGTAGTGAGGTCGTGTGCGATGCATGCTGTCCTGCGGCAGTTTGTCGCGGCTGGTACTTAGCGACCGTCCTATGGTCGCTTATGTACCATTGCCAGCGACAACCTAGCGGAAGCGTGCCGCAGACACATGCATGCACACGACCCATACCACATCTGAACAAACTTTCTAAAATCTATGTATTGAACACTCCGTTACTAAAGATAATGTGATGTTTATAAAGCCTTGAAATCGCGGATCACTTCGAACGCAGGCAGCACATTTCCGTCATAATCGAACAGTGCCTGATTCGCCCATTCGTTTCCGCACGGACCCGGATCGTTCATATACGCGAGCGAGGCGGGTGTCGCCCAGCCGCTTCCTACCACGGGGATCCATGCCGGTTCCCACCAGAAAAAGCCTCTGCACCGGTGGTCTGCCACGGTTTCCATCTGCTCCAGCAGTGTTTTCGTGAAGTCTGCCTGTCCCTGCTTTGTCATCGGATACTCAATCTTTTCCACAAGTGACGGCTTAGTCGCATAACCCTTCCGCTCCTGCGGCGTGAGCTTTTCATACGCAGCGTAATCCTCCATCGTAAATCCCATGGACACCTCTGCAATGATAAGATCCTTTTGATAACGCACCGCGATGTCATTCATATTCGCGAGCAACTGTCCGATCGTTCCGTGCCAGAACGGATAGTAGGACAGTCCGATCAGATCAAAGTCCTCGCCGCGCTCCACGTAATGGTCAAACCAGCGGCGGTACAGCTCATTATTTCCGCCATTGTCCAGATGGATCATCGTCTGGATCTTCGCATCACAGTCACGCACCGCGCGGATGCCTGCACTCACAAAGCGGGCGATATTGTCATATTCACACACGCCTGCGTCTGCGTCCAGCCTGCCTTCCGGCCAGAGCAGTCCGTTTGACAGTTCGTTTCCGACCTGCACCATCGTCACGCGGACACCCGCATCCAAAAACCGCTGCAGTGTTTCCTTCGTAAAATCATACACTGCCTGCGCAAGCTCCGAAACGGACAGATCCGCCCATGCCTTCGGCTTGATCTGTTTTCCGGGATCCGCCCAGAAATCGCTGTAATGAAAATCCATGAGCACGGAAAAACCCTTTTCCGTCACGCGTTTTGCAATGGCGAGCGTCGTTTCTACGTCATTTTCACCTGCGCCATAGCTCTCATGCGTTTCGCTCCACGGATCGTTCCAGATGCGCAGCCGGATCGTATCGACATCATACGCCTTAAAAATGTCCAGCACGTCACGCTGCTGTCCGCCGTCGTAGTATGCGGCACCCAGCCGCTCCAGCTCCAGCAGCGTTGACAGATCCATACCCTTGATATACTTCATCATACGAAGCTCCTAGTCAAAATCAAACTTGGTGATGCGGTCATGCATTGCGCCGTAGCGGAAACGCACGATCTCATTTTTCTCCAGCACATCTTTTTCCGTGCCGCGGTACTGGCAGCGGATACAACTGTAAATACCTGTTTCTTTATTGTAAAACATATCAATGTCCAGATCTCTCATAAAGCATGAGGGGCATCTGAAATTTAATTTGCCTTTTGCAAGTTGAGCCATGTCGCAAATACCTCCTTATCTGAGATTTTTTTCTTGTAGCCGAGCTTGAACATCGGTGAGAATGCATAACCCTCCTGAATGTAGCCCTCTGCGCCGCCGGTCTGTGTCAGTGATACGGCTGTCTCGATCGCAGGGATCGTTGCGCTGACTGCGGTCGCATCTGCAAGGCGCTCCTCTCGGCACTTGTACTCGTAAGAGATCGTCTTTTTCTCACTGCCCTCACATGCGAGCGTGATACCGGTCATATCCTCGGGATACTCGGTCGTTCCATAGCATGCGACCATGTACTCATCCAGATATACCTCTGCGGACGGATCGCTCATCTCAAGAATGGTACGCTCGATCTTGATATTGGAGGAGCCTTCCTCAAAATATTCCTTCGTTTGGAGCTTTACGGTCAGTCCGTTGAACTCGATCGTTACCGGATCCAGCGTCAGGATACGTGTCTTTCCTTCCTGTGAAAAATGTGCGTGTGTCGGACACAGACACAGATCCACTTCCTCGCCATTGTAACACAGCTTTGCACTGCGGACGGTTCCTTCACCGGCATAATGCGTAAAGTATCCGGCGCGGTATTTCTCTTGGATCAGGAACGGATAAGAAGCATCCTGTACATGCTTGGTTCCGATACCTACCGGCCATTCGAGCTTCGCTGCATACGGACGCAGATCAACGATCGCACCGCCCTGATCCATGTTGACGCAGGCACGCATGAACGGATCGCAGTACCAGAATAACTGCTTATCTGAGCCGTATAAAATATCACGCCACAGCGCACATTCCGGCTCGGTATAGCGGTTTTCCTTGGTCACGCCCTTTTTCTCTCTGTAATAATCTGCAAACTCAGACATGGTCATGTCGAGGAGCTTGCCTTCTTTTTTCAACTGTCCGTAATATGCACAGCCGTCGGTGTAGGACTTGAGCAGCAGCTCATAGGGCTGCTCCCAACGACCCATCTTATTCATCCAACCGGGGCCTACGAACATCATGTTATATGCATATCCGTTGTTGTACTTTTCCAGATCACGGTACTGGTCGACCAGATTGTACAGATACGGATACTCCCATGTCTTGGTATCATAGATCATGCCGCGCAGCACGTTCTGCGGATGGGTTCCGAAGTTGGAGCCGTTTCCGTCGTAGCAGGCGATCAGGTCACGTGACAGATGCGGGATCGCAACGATTCCGGAATCCTCTGCCTCATTCGCTGCCGGTGCGTGTGTATTCTGCTTGGACGGGATCCACGGTGCCCACGGACCGCCGTCAAAAAGGGTGTACCATGAATTGTTGCAGGTGTGGTATGCCTTCGGTCCTTCCTCCCAGCAGGTAGCTACCGCGCACTTTACGCTCGGATAGGTTGCCTTGATGTAATTGGTCAGATCTGCATCCATGTAATAGGAGCCGGTTGACTCCGGATAAAATCCGAAGCAGTCATGGAATTTGCCGAATACGTCATCGACGATGGCTTTCTTGTCCTCCATGGAAAACATCCAGATACAGAAATCCTTTGTGTTGTACTTCTCACGGAACTGCTCACAGGGCAGTCCGAGCAGTGACAGGGCGATCTCATCACCGTAGGTCTCGTGGTCGTGCTTTGCGATCTCCACTGCCTCGTCGTTAAACAGTGCTGCATAGGTCATCTGGATCGTGACCTTCAGTCCGTTCTCATGTGCCAGACGCTGCTGCGTCTTGAAAATATCCAGAGATTCGGTGATCAGCGCCTTATCTCCGATATCCTCCTCCTTGCCCTGTCCGGTCACAGTCGCGGAATACTCAGGTACCATCTCCGGTCTGTGGATGACATTCAAAATCATAGGTTCCATTGGTCGTTTACCTCCTCTTAATCATTCGCTGCGCCAGTCGTTTCCGTTCCTTTGCGCAATCGGTTGTTCATATGGTTATATTAGCACGCCCTGTATCGTTCTGTCAATGGTTTTTTATCCGAAATCCAAACTATTGTGTCGATTTTTTCAGCACGACCTCATACGGCAGCAGCGTCCGTTCCGATACGTTTTCTCCGTTTATCATATCGAGCAGTGTCCTGCCTGCCGTCACGCCCAGCTCTCTGGCATCAAACGACAGCGCCGTGATCGCGGGTACATAGTTGTCCAAGAGCAGTCCGTTATAAAAGGATGCCACCTTCATCTGCTCCGGCACGGAAATGTCGAGGTCTCGGAGCGATTTCAGCACATGGTTTGCCACCGCGTCATCCATGCATACGATCGCGTCCACGCTGCCGACCAGCTCCCGCACTGCCTTGTCGATCAGCACGGAATCCGAGATCCCAAGCCGCACGAGCGATGCGTCCACCGCCTTTCCCATCTGATCGTGCGCACCGGAAAAGCCTGCGTAACGCTGCTTTGTGACCATATGCGTTTCATTGCCGCCGATCAGCGCGATGCGCTCCAATCCCTTCTGCAGCAGCACCTGCGTCAGCTCCTGACAGGCACTCCGGTGATTGTGGTCGATCTGGATCACGTCTGCATAATCGCTGCTTCCGATCGTCACAAAGGAAACGTTTTTCTCCTGCAGAAATTCGATCTGCCGATCCTTCACATAGGAGCACATGAGGATCACTCCGTCCACCTTGCGGTTTGCCACAATGCGCTCCAGCGACGATATGTCGCGGTTGTCACAAATACACATCAGCACGTCATAATCCTGCGAGCCGCAGATCTTTTCGATGCCGTACAGACAGTCCTGAAAGAATGACAGGTCTGACATTCCGTAGTGCTCCGGCATGACAACGCACAAGTTATAGGTTTTCGATTGCGCAAGTCCCTTGGCGATGACACTCGGCTGATAGTCGTGCTCTGCGATATAATCGAGCACGCGCTGCTTTGTTGCGGCTCCGATCCTTCCCTTGCCGGAAATCGCCCGCGATACTGTTGTTTTCGATACTTCCAGTGCTTCTGCGACATCCGCGATCGTGATATTTTTTTTCTGTTCTGCTTCCATCCGCGTACATTCCTCTCTGCGCCACATGCGTTGCGCATTGTTTTTATTTTCGCGCAACATGCGCAACTTTTCTTTTATCATGCCATGAATGTCAAAAAAATGCAAGAAAAAAATCTAGATTTTTTTAGAAACGTTTTAGATTTTTGACACATGTGGTTCACATCTTCCACATATACTGATATTGTTCAGATGAGGAGCCGAAGGTTTTACGGAATCACGAACGGCTCCGACTAAAAACAATAGGGCTTGTGCACGTCGCGAATGCACAAAGCCCTTTTATTTACCACATGATCCGAAGTCCCTTGGGATAATGATTTTTCATCACGCCGCCGCTTGCCTTACCCCAGCCGAGCGGCAGTCCCTGACAGGTCACGAGCGTCCAGCCGTTTAATGCGGTGTCGCAGGAAAATGTCATGCCGCGCAGATACTGCTCCGGCTCACTGCATTCCCACGTCTGTACCGCGTCCTCTGCCGTGAGTGCCAATGCGAGCGCATGTGACGGCTCAAAGCGGTTCTTTTTATTCGTGCCAAGGTGCAGTCCGGCGCGCAGCACCCTGCATCCGGTCAGCGCAGGCATTTCCGGCGGAACGAGATACAGTTGATCGCCGAATACCTCTCGTCGTCCGCTTGGCGCATGACGCAGGCTTTCTGCCGCAAAGCTCTCGTATGCCTGCCACACATCGAAAGGAGTCTGTCCGTTCTTTTTCCCCTTTTTTCGTGCAGAAGTCCTGTCTGTATCCGGAACAGCAGCCGTTGTCTGCCGCGGTCGATGCATTCCTTCCTTTCGCAGACGCGCAACAAAGTGTCCTTCTCCGCGCTGCAAATGCGGATAGATCCGACCAGTCCCGCTGACCGCGCCCTCTGAAATTCCGAGCGCAGCGCAGTCGATCGGCTGCAATGACAGCTCAGGGTATGTTTCCAACAACCACTGCACGACCTCCTCGTCCTCCGCAGGTGCAAACGTGCATGTGGAATATACGAGCACACCACCTGCCTGCAGCATGTCCACGGCACAGCTTAGGATCTCACGCTGTCGCTCCGCGCACATGCGCACATTTTCCGGCGACCATTCCGTCAGTGCCGCTTCCTCCTTGTGGAACATCCCCTCACCAGAGCATGGTGCATCGACGATGATCCGGTCAAAAAAGCTCCCGAACCGCTCTGACAGCTCCTGCGGCGAATGGTTCAGAACGACCGCATTCGTGATCCCCATGCGCTCAACATTCTGGGCGAGGATCCGCGCGCGGTTCGGCACGATCTCGTTGCACACGAGCAGCCCCTCGCCGTGCATCCTGCCTGCGAGCTGGGTCGTTTTTCCGCCCGGTGCCGCACAAAGGTCTAAGATCCGCTCCCCCGCCTGCGGCTCTGCGAGCTGTGCTACGCACATCGCGCTCGGTTCCTGTATATAATACAGCCCCATCTCGTGGAACACATGCCTGCCGGGACGTTCCTGCTCCTCATAATAATAGCCCTCGTCCGCCCAACTGACCGGTGTCAGCGTAAATGGCATCCGCTTCTGAAATTCCTCTGCTGACAGCTTCTGCGGATTGCGGCGCAGCCCATAGGCGCGCGGCAAATCGTAGCTTTCTAAAAATTTCTCTGCCTGTGCACCCAGACTTTCCTGCATCCGCTCCACAAATGCCTGCGGCAGCCGCGTGCGTATCTTTTCATCCATTTCCATCCGATCTCCTGCTCCGTTTTTTCTCACTCGATTGTAACATCCACAGATCAACGGTGCAAGGGAAATCCGACAGATCCCTCCGATACGTCAGCCTTTATCCTTTTTCCTTATGCCGGTTCTGATACCAGCGTCGGGATCTCGCGATGCTCGATCGCCGTGGAAAATACGATCTGCGTCTGGGTCTTTCCAAATTTCTGCGCCTGCGTGACAAACTGCTCCAGCTCGCGTGTGCTCGAATATGCGACCTCCAGCAGCATCGCATCCTCTCCGGTGATGCAGCTACACTCGATCACATGACTGCAGGCGCGCGCGAAGTTCAGAAAGGCATCCTTTTTTCCCGAAAAAAGCTCTACGTTCACGAATGCACGGATCCGATTGCCGAGCTTCTCCTTGTTGACGCAGGTGTGATAACCGAGGATGTAGCCCTCGCGCTCCAGCTTGTCGATCCTTGCCGATGTCGCCGGTGAGGATAAATACACCTGCGACGCGATATCCTTGAGGGTCGTTCTGGCGTTCTCCTGTAAAATATGTAAGATCTTTCTGTCTACGCTGTCCAACTGCTGTCTCATAACAATCACCTCATCTGTTTTTCTGAATCCCCCATAGATCAACAGAACAAAAGTGTGCTTCGTACGCTCTCGTGTTCCAATTTACTGCATCGCGCAGCTTTTGTTCCGCGCGCGTAGCTGCGCATCCTGCACGGAGTGCTTTTGTGTGATAAGGAATTTCGTTAAAATTCCCTATCACACAAAAAAAGCGTCTCCAACCCCTTGGTTGAAACGCCTTTGTTCCGCTTAATCTTATGAAGTTATTTGTATCATAACATTCAGATTTTCATTTGTCCAGTGGGAAATTTTATTTTTTGAAATTTTCGGTTTTTCTGCCGCGCTTGTAAAATCGTCCGCACTGGGGTAAACTAAGGTAGGATTTTTTATGAAAATTTCAGAAAATATAACAGAAAGAAGGCACAGCCCACGGGCTGCAAAAAAATATGCTCATCGATTTTCACACACACACATTTCCGGATAAGATCGCCTCTGCTGCCATCGCACAGCTCAGCGCACGCGCAGGGATCCCCGCACACACGGACGGTACGCTGTCCGGCTTGCAGGCTGCCATGCAGCGTGACGGCGTGGATCTTTCGGTGATCCTTCCGGTCGCTACCACGCCCGCACAGGTCGAAAAGATCAACCGGCGTGCGCTCGAAACGAACGAAACACAGTCCTCCGTCGTATCCTTCGGTGCCATGCATCCGGATTACGCAGATTACAAAAAGGAACTGCGCTGGCTCGCGGACAACGGCTTCCGCGGGATCAAGCTGCATCCCGACTATCAGGGTCATTTTGCGGACGAGCCGGTCATGCTGGATATCATCGCAGAGGCAGAAGCACTCGGTCTGTACACGACGCTGCACGCCGGTATCGACATCGGTTATCCGTCTCCGGTGCACTGCTCACCCGCACAGGCGCGCCGCATCGTTGATACCCTGCATCCGACGCATCTGATCCTCGCCCACACCGGCGGCTGGAAGCAATGGGACGCAGTCATCGAGCTGCTCACGGATCCTGCGCTCTATTTTGACATTTCCTTTTCCCTCGGTATCATCACGGATGAACAGTTTCTGACGATCCTCGGTCAGCACGGCTGTGAGCACCTGCTCTTTGGCACGGATTCACCGTGGGACACCGCCGCGCACACCATGTCTGAGCTTCGCCGCCTGCCCCTCACCGCAGAACAGACGGACGCGATCTGCTATCAGAATGCCCTGCGTCTCCTCAGCAGACAGACGCTCTGAGCCAAAGCCTAATAGTAACGGTATTTGCTCCGCTTTCGCACCAGAAAGAAAATACTGAACAATACCGCCATCAGCTCTGCGACAACGATCGAGAGCCAGATGCCGTCGATCCCAAGGATCGCAGGCATGATCAGCACGGCTGCCACCTGAAAAACAAGCGTGCGCAGGAACGAAATAAGTGCTGACGTGATACCATCGCCCAGCGCGGTAAAAAAGCCGGACGTAAAGATCGCAAAGCCCATAAAGGCAAAGGACAGTGAAAAGATACGGAAACCGTACACGGTCAGCTCCATCAGCTCTGCATCGTAGCTCACGAACAGCCGCGCGAGCGGTGATGCCAGAAGCTCCGCTGCCGCGATCATCGCCACGCCAAAGCTGCCGATGAGTGTCAGACTCTTTTTGAACAGCCCCTGCAGCTCGTCCGTATTCTGCGCACCGTAATGGTAACCGATAACCGGTGCGACACCGATCGTATATCCCATGAACGCAGCGGCAAAGATCATGCTCACATACATCATGACTCCATAGGCTGCCACGCCGTTCTCTCCTGCATATTCCAAAAGCTGCGCATTGTACAGCATTCCGACCAGACTCATGGAAATATTACTCATAAACTCCGATGAACCGTTGACACACGCATTCGCGATCGCGCGTCCATTCCATTCCGTTTTTCCAAGACGCAGGATGCTTCCGTTTTTCCGACCGAAATAAAACAGCGGGATAACACCGCCGACCACCTGACTCATCGCTGTCGCAACGGCTGCGCCTGCGAGCTTGTACTGCTGCGGCAAAAGGATCACGAGCACGGCATCGAGCACCATGTTCGTTGCACCGGAGGATATCGTCACGGCAAGTCCCAGCTTCGGCTTCTCCGCCGTTACGAAAAACGACTGGAACATCATCTAGATCACGTTAAACGGCAGTGCACACAGGATGATCCGCGCATACAGCACGGCGTTGGTCAGCATTTCTCCATCCGCACCAAGCAGGATCGCGATCGGACGGATGAACAGGAAGCCGAGCACTGCGAACACTACGCCCAATACAAAAGCGACGTATACAAACAGTGAAAAATAGCGGTTCGCCTGCTCTTTTTTGCCCTCTCCGAGCGTCGTCGCAACGATTGCAGAGCCACCGGTACCAAACATCAGTCCGACGGTCGATAGGATCATCAGAAACGGCATAATGAGGTTGATCGCGGCGAACGGCGTTTTTCCGGCAAAATTGGAAACGAAAAAGCCGTCTACCACACTGTAAATGGAAACAAAGATCATCATGCTGATCGACGGCAGCGTAAAACGGAGCAGCCGTCCATAGGTATAATGATCGGATAACTGGATCTGTTCTTTCATGGTCATTAAACTCCTTTTTATTATTTTTCATTACAGTCGCCGCCACCCATAAAATGGGTGGCTCGAGACGCTGGCTATAAGCCCTTG
>CAZERX010000072.1:0-9723 GCA_964515045.1 uncultured Eubacterium sp. | reverse complement strand
ATCCCTCCATCGGTCTGTTGCTGTGCAAGAGCAAAAACGACTTGGTTGCCGAATATGCCCTTAAAGATATGTCCAAGCCGATCGGTGTCAGTGAGTATAAAGTCACAAGCAGTCTGCCCGAAGCATTGAGCAGGCAGCTACCGTCGGTTGAAGATATACAGAAACGTATCTCAAACATAAAAGATTGAGAAGAAAGTCAAACACTCTGATCCGTCGTGCGGAAAAATGGGAAAAGATTCCGCACGATTTTATTTTTCATCTTTTTTTTCGTTTTTCTCATTGTTGTCATTTTTCAGCAGGCGGTAGATGAATGCATACGCCCAGATGAGTACGGGAACGAGTACGGTGCAGTAGATGGACGCGCGGAACGCGTTCATGGTGTTCGGATCATCGGTCAGCGCGAGTACGATCGTGATGACATACAGCGAAGCGAGCAGTACGATGCCGATGATGGCGAGGATCCGTTTGACTGTTTTCATGACCTTCATGCGTAATTCTCCTTGTACTTCGTGTTCAGCCAGTCGCAGACGGCATCCAGACCGGCTTCCGTGAACGGAAAGTCTGCGGATACCTTGTCCTCGTCCGGCGTGTGTTCAAAATTATAAGGCTCGGGATAGACGATGGCGCGCAGCACATCTGCGGCATCCTCCGCGTCGGATTCCTTTGCGCGTGTGATGTAGTAGCGCATCCCCTGAAAGCTGCCGGTAAAATGTGTTTTTTTGTAAAAAGAAAGATGGAACAGATCCTGACGGCTGATCATGTCGCGCTCCTTTCGGTTTCTCCATAAGTCTTTTCTCAGTATATACATTTTTTGTGGTATCTGCAAGGGCATTGCTTGCTTTTTACTTGTTATTTTACAGCAGATGGTGTAAAATATTGTACGACTGGAAACAGGTCGCATGAGATGCAGAATGACACAGGAGGTTATATTCATGGAAAACAATCGCAAGTTTTTGAAAATAAAAGAGGATCAGCTCGGTGTGATCCGCGTTGCAGACGAGGTCGTATCGATCATTGCAGGGCTGGCAGCGACAGAGGTAGACGGTGTTGCATCTATGGCAGGAAATATCACCAATGAGATCGTGGCAAAGACCGGCGTGAAAAATCTCGCGAAGGGCGTGCGCGTTGAGGTGATGGACGGTATCGTGACCGTGGATCTGAATCTGAACATCAAGTATGGTTTTGCGATCCCCGAAGTATCTGCGAATGTGCAGGATCGCGTGCGGACAGTGGTTGAGACCATGACAGGACTTGAGGTGGCAACGATCAATGTGCGCATCGCCAGTGTGGACATGAAGGAAGCATAGAGGATACGCTTGGGTGCCTGTGGATGCACAGGCACTCATTTTGATTCGCAGGCATATGAGGGAATGCGCATACGATAAAAAGGGAGAAAGTGGTTATGACAAGACGAGAGATCAGAGAACTTGTTTTCAAAATGGTATTTCGCGTGGAATTTCATTCGCAGGACGAGATACCGGAGCAGTTGCGGCTTTTCATGGGCGAGCTGGAGGCGGCAGGGGATGCCGACCGCGCGTATATTGAGCATAAGGCGCAGGATTTGATCGGACATATGGACGAGATCGACCAGATCATTGACAGCAGTGCGACCGGCTGGAAAACGGAGCGCATGGCGAAGGTGGATCTGACACTGATCCGTCTGGCTGTTTATGAGATGCGCTATGACGATGACATACCGACCGGCGTTGCCATCAATGAGGCAGTCGAGCTGGCAAAGCTGTACGGCGAGGACAATTCCGCAGCATTTGTGAACGGCGTGCTCGCGCGTATTGTCTGACGACGGACGGCTATGGCACAGAACGTATATTCCGTCGGACAGGTCAATCTGTATATCAAAAATCTTTTTGCACAGGACTTTCTGTTGGAACGCATCGCGGTAAAGGGCGAGGTGTCTAACTGTAAGTATCACACGTCTGGACACATCTATTTCACGCTGAAGGATGCCGCAGGGGCAATCTCCTGTGTGATGTTTTCGGGCAGCCGGAGAGGGCTGTCGTTCCGCATGAAGGAGGGCGACAATGTCGTCGTACAAGGCTCCGTGCAGGTATATGAGCGGGATGGAAAGTACCAGTTGTATGCAAAGGAGATCACACTGGACGGAGCGGGTGCACTTTATGTGCGCTATGAGCGGTTAAAGCAGGAGCTTGCCGAGATGGGGATGTTTGCAGCGGAGTATAAGCAGCCGCTGCCGCAGTATATCCGCACGCTCGGCATCGTGACGGCACCGACCGGAGCGGCGATCCGTGACATCCAGACGATCGCACACCGCAGGAATCCGACGGTGCAGCTCATTTTGTATCCGGCGCTCGTGCAGGGTGACGGAGCAGCGGAGAGCATCGTGAACGGGATCCGTGCACTGGAGGCGCTCGGTGTGGATGCGATGATCGTCGGTCGCGGCGGTGGCTCGATCGAGGATCTGTGGGCGTTTAATGAGGAGATCGTCGCGCGTGCCGTGTTCGAGTGCCGTGTGCCGGTCATATCTGCGGTCGGGCACGAAACGGATACGACGATCATTGACTATGTGGCGGATCTTCGCGCACCGACACCGTCTGCGGCGGCAGAGCTTGCCGTGTGGCAGTACGGACAGGCGCAGGAGCAGTTGGATCTGCTGCAGCGGAGTCTGGACAGAGCCATGCAGCAGCAGTTGGAACAGGCATATGCACATGCAGAGCGGCTGATGTTACGCCTGTCGCGTGTCAGTCCGGAGCACCAGCTCAATGCAAGACGACAGTATACGGCAGACCTTGAGGAACGGCTGCGCCTGTATATGGAGCGTGCGCTGGATCGTTCGAGACACCGGATGCAGCTCCTTTCGCAGCAGCTTGAGCTTCACTCACCGCTGCGCAGGCTGAGCGAGGGCTATTCGCTGGTGACGGACGAAGCGGGAAAAACCGTCAGAGACCTTGATGAGATAGAGATCGGAATGCGGCTGACCCTGCATATGCTGGCAGGCGATGTCGTGACCCGTGTGGAGGAAAAAAATGCAGGAAATCGGAGAAACACGTGACAACGGAACAATGGAAGCCGGTTACGCTGACAAAAAGCTGGAGGAGCTTTTTGCACTGGCAGAGCAGACAGTCAGCCGTATGGAGGATCCGGAGCTTCCGTTAGAGGATGCGTTCGCGGCATACGAGCAGGGGATCCGGCTGCTGCGTGCCTGCAATGACCGCATTGATTCCGTGGAAAAAAAGATGCTGGTCATGAACCGCGAGGGAGAGCCGGTTTTATTTGACGGAGAGCAGGAGGCGTAAAACGATGGATAATGAGCGTATGGAGCAGGAGCTGTCAAAGCGGCAGGCTGAGGCAGAACGGATCCTTTCCGACTATCTGCCGCAGGCAGGTGAGGAACGACAGAAAACCGTGCTGGAGGCGATGTCATACAGCGTGCTGGCAGGCGGAAAGCGGCTGCGGCCGGTCATGATGCTGGAGAGCTATCGGCTGTTCGGCGGCACGGAGAAGCTGATCGAGCCGTTTGCGGCGGCACTTGAAATGATACACACCTATTCGCTGGTGCATGACGATCTGCCCGCGATGGATAACGATCGTTACCGCAGAGGACAACTGACGACCCACGCGAAATACGGAGAAGCAATGGGGATCCTTGCGGGAGACGCACTGCTGACCTATGCGTTTGAAACGGCGGCGCAGGCTTTTTCCATGACGGATGCTTCCGTGACGACTGCTGACACCGCGCGGATCGGACGCGCGCTGCGGATACTGGCGCAGAAGGCAGGCGTTTTCGGGATGCTGGGCGGACAGGTCATTGACGTGGAAGCCGAAGGTCAGCCGGATATGACGCTTGACAAGATTTTGGAGATACATACGTTAAAGACTGCCGCGCTGATGGAGGCTGCACTGATGATCGGTGCCGTACTTGCGGGCGCGGATGAGCAGGCAGTATGTGATATGGAAGGGATCGCACGGCGGGTCGGCATCGCATTTCAGATACAGGATGACATCCTTGATGTGACGAGCACGCAGGAGATCCTTGGAAAACCGGTCGGAAGCGATGAAAAGAATGAAAAGATCACGTATGTGACCCTGCAGGGCATGGATGCCTCCGTGCGCGAGGTGCGCCGGCTGTCGGATGAAGCGGTCGGAATGCTGCATGCACTGGATCGTGATACGGAATTTTTAGAGGAGCTTTTGCGTATGCTGACGGTACGCGATCATTAAGGCAGTTGGAGGAAGGTCATATGGCATTCCGGACAGGAACAACAGATATTTTGGACAGGATCCGAAATACAAATGATATCAAAAAGATAAAGCCTGCACAATACGAGGCGCTGGCGCAGGAGATCCGCGAATTTCTCATTGAAAAGGTCAGTGAGCACGGCGGACATCTGGCATCCAATCTCGGAGTTGTGGAGCTTACGATGGCACTGCATCTGGCATTTGACATGGAATGTGACGCACTCATCTGGGATGTCGGGCATCAGAGCTACACACATAAGCTGCTGACCGGACGCAGAGACGGTTTTGATTCGCTGCGTGAATTTGGCGGCATGAGCGGTTTCCCGAAAAGGCATGAGAGTCCGGCAGACGCGTTCAATACCGGACACAGCTCGACCTCGATCTCAGCAGGACTCGGTCTTGCAGTGGCACGGGATCTGTGCGGGGAGAAGCATAAGGTGATATCCGTCATCGGAGACGGCGCGCTCACCGGCGGCATGGCGTTCGAGGCGATGAACAATGCCGCGAAGCTGAAAACGAATTTTATCATTGTGTTAAATGACAACGAAATGTCGATCTCCCATAATGTGGGCGGCATGTCACAGTACCTTGACAGCATTCGGACGACCGACGGTTATCAGAACCTGAAAAACGGCGTAATGGACTCCCTCGAAAAGATACCGGTATACGGTGATCTCATGGTAAAGCGCATCCGAAAGACCAAGAGCAGCATCAAGCAGCTCCTCATTCCGGGGATGCTGTTTGAAAATATGGGGCTGACGTATCTTGGACCCGTGGACGGACACAATATCGGACAGATGATAAAGACGTTCAAAAAGGCATCGCGCGTCAACGGCAGTGTGATCGTGCACGTGATCACCAAAAAGGGCAAAGGTTATCAGCTCGCGGAGCGGCATCCGGCGCGGTTTCACGGGATCGGCAGCTTTGATACGGAGACCGGACTTCCCACTGCCAAAAAACAAAAGGCAGACTATACGGATGTGTTTGCGTCCGTGATGAACATGTCGGCGAAGGAAAATAACCGGCTGCTTGCGATCACGGCGGCGATGGAGACCGGAACCGGTCTGAAGCGGTTCCATAATCAGTATCCGGAGCGCTTTTTCGATGTCGGCATCGCGGAGGAGCACGCGGTCACATTTGCGGCAGGACTGGCTGCGAAGGGCTACACGCCGGTATTTGCCGTGTATTCCTCATTTTTGCAGCGTGCCTACGATCAGATCCTGCATGATGTCTGTCTGCAGGGACTGCATGTGGTATTTGCGATCGACCGCGCGGGTATCGTCGGCAGTGACGGCGAGACGCATCAGGGTATTTTTGATATCTCTTATCTGATGACGATCCCGAATATCGCGCTCATGGCACCGAAAAATAAATGGGAGCTTGCCGATATGCTCCGTTTTGCATTTGCATACGACGGACCGGTGGCGATCCGCTATCCGAGGGGTGCGGCATATGACGGACTAAAGGAGTTCCGTGCGCCGATCGCGCTCGGCAGGAGTGAGATCCTGTATGATGAAACGGAGATCGTCCTGCTCGCCTACGGAAGTATGATGCCGGTCGCGCTGGCAGTGCGTGAGGAGTTAAAGGACAGGCATTACCAGTGCTCGCTCATCAATGCGCGTTTTGCAAAGCCCTTGGATGAGGAGCTGCTGCTGTCGCTGTCGGCAGATCATAAGCTGCTCGTGACGTTGGAGGAAAATGTCATTACCGGCGGCTTCGGACAGCAGGTGACGCAGTATCTGACGGATACCGGTCAGCCGATCCGCGTCTTGCAGATCGCGATACCGGATCAGTTTGTCGAGCAGGGCAGCGTGGCAGAGCTGCACCGCGAGGTCGGACTGGATGCGCAGTCGATCGTGAAGCGGATTCTGACAGAATATATCGGAATGTAGGGAGGATCATGTGAAGGAACGTTTGGATGTGCTGCTCGTGCAGCGTGGACTGGCACCCTCCAGAGAAAAGGCGAAAGCAATGATCATGGAGGGAATCGTATATGTAAATGATCAGAAGGAGGACAAGGCGGGCGCGAATTTTGACACGGAGGTACCGATCGAGGTGCACGGCAGTACGCTCGCTTATGTGAGCCGCGGCGGACTGAAGTTAGAAAAGGCGATGAAGCATTTTAACCTGACGGTAGACGGCGCGGTCTGCATGGACATCGGGGCATCGACCGGCGGTTTTACGGACTGTATGCTGCAAAACGGTGCTGCGAAGGTGTATGCGGTGGATGTCGGATACGGACAGTTCGCATGGAAGCTCCGGCAGGATCCGCGCGTGGTGTGCATGGAAAAAACGAACATCCGCTATGTCACGCCGGAGGACATCGGAGAGCCTTTGGATTTTGCGTCGGTGGATGTGTCGTTCATCTCGCTGACCAAGGTGCTCCTGCCGGCGCGTGAGCTGTTAAAGGACGGCGCGCAGATGGTATGTCTTATCAAACCGCAGTTCGAGGCAGGACGGGAAAAGGTTGGAAAAAAAGGTGTCGTGCGTGACCGGAAGGTGCATCTGGAGGTGATCCGGCAGGTGATCGATTTTGCACTGGCGAACGGCTTTTCCGTGTTGGATCTGGAGTTTTCACCGATCAAGGGACCGGAGGGGAACATCGAGTATCTGGTGCATCTGAAAAAGGACGGAGAAGGACAGCTTCGGGACGGTATTTCACCGGAGCAGGTGGTAGCGGCGGCACATGACTCGCTGGATGAGCCTGCGAAGGCGGCACAGGAAAAATGAGGGACTGAATGAAGGATTTTTTCATTATTACCAATTCCTATAAGGATCAGGGTCTGGTGCTCACAAAGAGTATGCAGGACTATATCAGGACAAAGGGCGGAAGCTGCGGATACTATGTGAGCCGCGGTGCAGAAAATGAGAATGACAGCATCCCGCCGGAGGTGCTTCCGGAGCGGATGGATCTCATTTTTGTCATTGGCGGTGACGGTACGCTGATCCGTGCGGCGCGCGATACCGCAGAAAAAAACGTGCCGCTGATCGGAGTCAATCTCGGCACACTCGGTTATCTGTGTGAGCTGGAGGAGGCGACGGTGTATGATGCGATCGACCGCATCATGGACGGACAGTTCGTGCTGGAGAAACGGATGCGGCTGAACGGAACGCCGGTGCAGGCGGGCAGCCCACTGATGATGCAGGCGGCGCTGAACGACATCGTGATCCATCGCAGCGGTGCGCTTCAGCTCGTCAGTCTGGTGGTGTATGTCAACGGACAGTATCTGAACCGCTTTGACGGCGACGGTGTGATCGTGTCAACACCGACCGGTTCGACCGGCTACAATCTGTCGGCGGGCGGACCGATCGTTGATCCGAAGGCGCGTATGATACTGATCACACCGATCAGCCCGCACAATCTGAATGCCAAGAGCATCGTGCTCGGTGCGGAGGATGAGGTCGTGGTTGAGATCGGTGCGCGAAGGAGAGAGGGCGACGAGCAGGTGATCGTGAGCTTTGACGGAGATCAGAACATCCGGCTCGATGTCGGGGATCGCATCGTGATCTGTCAGGCGAAGGAGGACTGCCGGATCCTAAAGCTCGGAAAGCAGAGCTTTTTGGAGATCCTGCGAAAAAAGATGCAGACCTCGAATTAAGGCTACATAACGTAGACAGATGGGAGAAACTATGAAAGCAACCAGACATATGAAAATACTGGAGCTGATCCGTGAACATGAGATCGAAACGCAGGAGGAGCTGTCTGACTATCTCAGACGTGAGGGCTATCAGGTGACGCAGGCGACCGTTTCACGCGATATCCGCGAGCTGAAGCTCACAAAGATCCTGCAGGAGAATGGCAGACAGCGGTATGCGGCGATCGATGCCAGTGTGGAGGATCTGGACGGAAAGTATGTGCGTGTCTTTAAGGAGGGCTTCCGCTCCGCAGACACGGCGCAGAATATACTGGTCATAAAAACGGTCTCCGGCATGGCGATGGCAGTCGCGGCAGCGCTGGATCACATGCGCTGTGATGAGATCGTCGGAAGCATTGCGGGTGATGATACGATCATGTGTGCCGTGCGCACGAGTGCGGATGCACAGAGCCTGCTCGCGCGGCTGAAAAAGATCGTATAACGGTTACAGGACAGAATAAGGATAAGGAAGGAATATATGCTGCAAACGCTACATGTTAAAAATCTGGCACTGATCGATGAGCTGGAGGCAGATCTTCGGGACGGCTTAAATATCCTCACGGGAGAGACCGGTGCCGGAAAATCGATCATCATAGATTCCATCGGTTTTGCACTCGGAGAAAAGGTGGATCGGAATATGCTGCGCGAAAAGGAGGATGCAGGCTTTGTGGAGCTGATATTCTCCGATCTGTCGGAGGCAGCGTGTGACGGACTGCGTGCGGTCGGTGTAGAGCCGGAGGACGGCTGTGTGATCCTTTCACGCAGGATCACCGGAGGCAGGAGTGTCGCAAAGATCAATGGCGAGAGCATTCCTGCGTCAAAGCTCCGTGAGGCTGCAGGGTATCTCATCGACATCCACGGACAGCATGAGCATCAGTCACTGCTGCACGCGGCGAAGCATCTGGAATATCTGGATGATTATGCAGGTGCAGGATTACAGGCAGAAAAACAGCAGCTTGCTGATGCGTATAAGGAATACACCGCCTGTCAAAAGACGCTCCGTGAGCAGTGTATCGGACGCGAGGAGCAGGAGCGGGAGCTGGCACTGTTGGAATATGAGGTATCTGAGATCGAAGTAGCCGGACTGCGGATCGGTGAGGATGAGGAGCTGGAAGCAGATTACCGCCGTATGGTGAACGGCAGGCGTATCATGGAGGCATTGCAGATCGTTGCGCAGGCAACCGGTGAGGACGGTGCGGCGGAGATGATCGGCAGGGGTGTCCGTGAGCTGACGGGTGTCAGTGTTTATGACGATGCGCTAGATGGACTTGGCGGACAACTGACGCAGGTCGAGGAGCTGTTGTCCGACTTCCATCGGGAGCTGTCGGCATATATCGCAGATGCACAGTTTGACGCGGAAGCCTTTGCGGAAACGGAAAACCGGCTGGATGTGCTGAACCATTTGAAATCGAAGTACGGTGCAACGATCGGAGCCGTGTTGGAGGCTTGCGGACAGAAGCGGAGCCGGATGGAGCAGCTCCGTGATTTTGAGGCATATGAGAAAAGCCTGCGTGCGGCGTGCGAAGCGGCAGAGCAGCGGTTAAGGAAGCATTGCGGAACGGTTCACGCACTGCGCCTTTCGGCAGCGGCTTCTCTGCGAGAGCGGATGTGTGAGGCATTGCAGGATCTGAATTTTTTAGATGTCCGTTTTGACCTGAGCTTTACGGAAACGGCGGGCTATACGTCGAATGGAACGGATGCGGTGGAATTTCTGATCTCCATGAATCCGGGCGAGCCGCTGCGTGCACTGCAGACGGTCGCATCCGGCGGTGAGCTGTCACGCATCATGCTGGCACTCAAATCCGTGCTTGCAGAAAACGACGGCATCGGAACGCTGATCTTTGATGAGATCGATACAGGGATCAGCGGACGC
>CAZERX010000071.1:0-9805 GCA_964515045.1 uncultured Eubacterium sp. | reverse complement strand
AAACATGATAAACTTCGTTCATGGAGCAATCGTGTTGCAGGGTGGCTGACCTCTATTCCTCGTAGAATGGAGGTGGTGCTGATGAAATTCGATTTCAAAGATATGATGTCTTTCGGAATGTTTCTTCTGGCATTGCTTACATTCATTTTTTTGAATTGTAAGTAATTTTCTACATAGAAAAACCACCCCAAAACTTTGATCGGTAAGGGTGGTATTTCTAAACCATTTTCTTGAGGTCAACCCCTTGTGGGCGGTTGCTCCTTTAATTATTATATACCACATCCGGCGCAGAAATACAAGTATCGTTCAGAAAATTCCTCCAACATCAACCCCCATGATACAGCTTTTCCTTCAAAAACGCGATCACCGCGTCATAATTTTCCGGCTGATGCGGGAAGGTGCAGTCTGTGCAGACCTTGATGCGGCTGCCGTCGGCAAGGGTTTTGTAGGATGGTGCTCCGAGGCAGTCCGGATAAGGATTCATCGGGCAGTAGCAGAACAGGCAGTTCAACGCCTTGCCATCCATGCCCGCGTGACACGGATAATATTTACATGCTGTATTCTCAAAAAAACGTTCACTCGGCTGCATCCTGCGCCCTCCTTCTAAAAACACAGGATCAACGACTCCCCGCGAAGCCGCTGATCCCAGATCCATCTGATCCGCCTGCCCCTCCGACACTCAGATCCTACTGCTTCCATTGCAGTCATCATGCCGCATCGCAGGTATCTCAACCATTACAGAGAAAATTCATAGTGCATCGCGAGCGCCTCAAACAGCTTCTGCATCACGCCGCCCGCGACCTCTCTGACATCCATTCCTTTGATGAACGCGAGTACCTCCTTCTGCTCGTCGTCCGGCACTTTATAAACACTCATGCTCATGGACAAAAAGCATGCGATCTTGCGCTCCAGTGTCAGTGTTTCGTCACAGACGCGCGCCATATAATTTCGTATCATGCCCGCCGTTCCGATGTCGAGCACATAGAAGTCCTGCTCGGTCAGCTCCGGCTGATAGGAACCGAATATCTGATACAGCTCCTTTGCGGTCGCGTTTAGGATATACTCCATCGCTTCCTCATGCGCATATGCCTCCAGATAGATCTCGCGCAGATTCTCGTTCAGCTCCGTGAGCGTCAACTGGATCGCAGTGTCCACCGCATAGACGTAAATCGGCGGCAGCTCGCTGCCGGTCAGCTCGCGCGCCAGATCAAACTGACTGCTGAACACAAATCCCGCCAGCTCTGTGATGATGCCGTCCTTTGCGCGGAAAATGTTCTGGAAGCTGCTGTTGGATGCGCCAGCGCTCTTTACGATCTGTGAAACCGTGGTCTTTTTGTAGCCCTGCTCCAAAAACAGCTTGACGCATACCGCAAGGATGCGCTTTCTGGTGCCATAATACGTGTCATTCCGCATCACATGCGCTCTGTTCATTTCTTTCATAACAATCTTTATACTCCTCTATCGTATTTTATTGTAACACGCAGCGTCCGCACTCCGCGGTCATTTCTGCATATAAAGCTCCCACAGCTCATCCGTGAGATCCGGATACAGCTTTAGAAAAAGTGTTTTCTGCTGCTTCTCCGTCAAAAACCGCATTCCATAATCCGGCAGCGGCGAGAGTTTCTGTATCATTCGGATAAAACGCCATGCGTATACACTCTGCACTGCCTGCTGCTCACCGACCGTCCGATCCGCGAGCGTCGGTTCTTTCTCCGGTTCTTTCTCCGGCTCCTTCGGCGGGATATAGGTGCTGCCGCCGGAATAAGAGCCGCCGGAGCTGCCGCCGGAATAAGAGCCGCCCGATGCAGGCTTCAACTCGTAAATAGCTTCGACGTTCAGATCCTCACCTGCCATTAAAAATCTCACGGTAGACGAGGTCTTATCACTATAATTAACAAAATTGACACCGTCCAGTCCGCTCCATTCCTTGAACTGATACCCCTCCGGTGCCGGAGCTGCTGTGATCGTAACGTCGCATTCAAACTCATATAACCCCGAGCTGACATTCGCCGGAACCGTCACTGCACCGCCGCTCACCGTGAGCCGGAATTGATCGATCGTCCAGCGCGCGGTCAGTGTGAGATCCTCCGTGATCGGAGTCGAAAAATCAAACGATGATGTTGCACTATCCTTATACCAACCCTCAAAAGTGCCATGCAATCTCGTCGGATCAGTCGGTACAGTCGCCTTCTGTCCTTTCAGAACGTATATTGGCTCAACCTCACTACCGCCCTTGGTATCAAAGGTGACCTTCACCTTCGCGGCAGAGGTATTCACAGTCTCCGGCGCATTAACAGTACCATAAAACGTACCGCCGCTCACGGACGACTTGGAAGCCACGTTATCCTTGATCGTCACCGTGCCACGAAACTCACCGTCTGTGATCTTGACACCGCCGGCACTCGCACCGATCGTCACAGCTCCACAAAACGTGCCGCCTTCGATCGTGAGCGTCCCATTCGTCTCGTTATGAATGACCTCCATCTCGAAGCTGCCACCGCTGATGGTCGTGGTACCGCTCCCAATATGCACCTTAGCCTCATCCTCATTACTACGTTTCTGGTAAATCCCGCCGCTGACCGTACCGCCGTCAAACACAACCTTGCCCTTAAACTCCGTACCGGTTTTACCGCTCTCCGTTTTGATCTCCGCATTCTCACTCTCCAGCGCGCCCTGTCCTTGGATCGTGCCGCCATTCGCATACATTGTACCGCCGGACAGATGAACAACTCCCTCCATGTAACTTCCTTTGATCATGCCGTCATTCATGGTGAACGTTCCGTTGTTCATTTTCACAACAGCGCCTTGACCCCCCCCCTTCAATGATGCCGCTCTCCATCGTAAAGCTGCCACTGTCTGTTATCTTAACCGCACATCCGCTGTTATTGTCACCTACGGAGACAGTTCCTCCGGTACCGGAATCTTTTAGTGTCAGGCTGCCATTATTCCCAACGGTGAACATTGCCACGTTCCGATCATTCCAGCTTCCGTTACCTGCAGTCAGCTTATGTCCGCACAGATCGATGGTGACATTATAATAAATCAGCGCCCCACAATTATTGTCCTTTTCTAAAGTAATATCGCCGCCCAGAGATATCTCCGTTTTTTCGTCACTTATCGCATCATACAGATCCTGACTGGTCTCCACCGTCGCCTCGCTCGCCTTCGCCGTCTGCGGTGCACATATCAGCAGCCCGAACAGCAGTCCGAGCAACATGCCGCCCTTTCGCAAATATCCGTGTGCGCGACCGTTCCTTTGATATGATCTGCGTGTCATCCGTAAGACCTCCTTTTTATCAGAAACAGCAAAGAATATCCCCTCATATCCTCCGCATATCAATGGCATCTATGCCATTACAATAACATAAGATACACGTTTTGTCAATCAAAAAAGGAAATCTATCCCACCGCTGTTTATAAAAATTTAAGAAAACTATGGATTGTATCCCATCCGCGCCGGTGCTATACTCATTCCAAAACTAAAGATGGAGGTATTTGCCTATGGCAGAAAATTTACAACTGAAAAACGAGGCATCACACGACACGTATCAGACTGCGACCGGACGAATCCCATATACGATGTTAAACGACTATATGTTTCGGGCGATCCTGCAGAAAAATGAACGTGTGCTGCGTGGACTGCTCGGAGCGCTGCTGCACTTGGCACAAGACGAGATCGAGTGCGTCGAGATCACCAATCCAATCCAGCTCGGAGAACAGATCGACAGCAAAACCTTTGTACTGGATATCTTTTTACGGCTGAACAATGACACAAACATCAATTTGGAGCTTCAAGTGTTGGATCACGGCGACTGGACAGACCGTTCACTGAGTTATCTATGTCGTACCTACGACCAGTTGTATCATGGCGATGAATATACATCTGCCAGTCGCGTGATACACATCGGCATACTGGATTTTACGCTTTTTCCGGAAAAACCCGAATTTTATGCCAAATACCAGCTAATGAACGTCAAAAATCATTATATTTATAGCGACAAACTCCAACTTCTTGTGTTAGAATTAAGACAGGATCGGCTCGCCACAGAGGAGGATCAAAAATATGAGATCGACCGCTGGGCGAGACTATTCAAATCAACGACATGGGAGGAAATTCACATGGCAGGCATATGGGAAAATGAATTTCTGAGTGAAGCGGCAGCGGAAATGTACCGGATGAACAAAGATCAGATCATCCTCCAGCAGTGTCGCGCCAGAGAAGAATATGAGCGGCACGAAAAGCATGTTCAACAGCAATTATCTCAGTTGGAGCAGGCGCTTGCTGAAAAAGACCAACAGCTTGCAGAACAGGCTAAACAGCTTGCAGAACAGGCTCATCAGATCGAACAATTCAGACAGCAGCTTGCCGAACAGTCACAGCACCAATAATTCCAGTAAAAATCCACCATAACGCAGACCGCTATGGTGGATTTTTTCATGCCAGCCCCCTCAGCTTATGCAGGATCTTTTTTTCCTGCCTGCTGACCTGCACCTGTGTCATTCCGAGCACTTCTGCGACGGCGGTCTGCGTTTTGCCGTCAAAGTAGCGCAGGCAGATCAGCCGTTTTTCCTGCGGCTCCAGTTGGTCGAGGAGCTGATGCACCGCGATCCGGTTCAGCAGCTCGTCCTCCTGCGGTGTACGGTCTGCGAGCCGGTCTACGAGATACAGCTCGCTGCCGTCAGACTGATAGACCGTCTGATAGATGGAGGCGACCTCCTCTGCCGCTTCCAGCGCGAGCGCGATGTCCTCTCCGGATATTCCGGTGTCGTCGGACAGCTCCTGCAGGGTCGCCGTATGTCCGAGCTGCTGCTCTAAACGCGCCATGCTGCGGCGGAGCTTCCAGCCGTTTTCCTTCACGCTGCGGCTGACCCTGACCATGCCGTCATCCCGCAGGAATCGCCGGATCTCGCCCATGATGAGCGGCACCGCATAGGTGGAAAAGCGCACCTCATAGGATGTATCAAAGCGGTCGATCGCACGTATGAGTCCGATGACTCCGATCTGGAACAGATCCTCTCTGTCTAAGCCGCGGTTTTCAAACCGTCTGACCACGCTGCCGACCAACCCCAGATTTTCCTGCACGAGCTGATCCTTGGCGGCGGTATCTCCTTTTTTCACACGTAACAGCAGTTCCTTCGCGTGTTCCATGTGCTACGCCCTCTCCGGCAGATGCAGGGTCTTTCGCATCGTTACGGTCGTGCCCTTCCCCTGCGCGGATCGGATGTCTACCTCGTCCATGAAGGCTTCCATAAATGCAAAGCCCATGCCGGAGCGCTCTGCTTCGGGCTTTGTGGTGAAAAACGGCTCTCTGGCGCGCGCGATGTCCTGTATACCCGCGCCGTCGTCGCTTACCGTGACCGTGATCCGGTTTTCCTGCCGGATGCAGGTGAGGGATACCTGTCCGACCGCGTGCTCGTAGCCGTGGATGATGGCATTGGTGACGGCTTCGGAGACTGCGGTCTTGACATCCTCCAGCTCGTCCAACATCGGATCCAGATCGAGCAAAAATGCGGTGATGACCATGCGCGCGAACTGCTCATTTTCCGGATAGGACTCGAAGCGCAGGCTCATTTCCTGCGGTGCTTTCCTAATCATGCTGTTCCTCCTTTACGACTGTGATAAGCTTCGGGAGTCCTGCCAGCGTGAAGATCTTATGTACGCGCTCGCTCAGGTTTTCGGCTTCGACGCTGCCGCCGGCATAGCCCATTTTCCTGCTGCGCCCGATGAGCATTCCGATACCGGAGCTGTCCATAAATTCGGTGTTCGTGAAGTCAAAGATCAGGCGGCGGATCTGGTAGTTGTCGATGAGCATGTCCGCTTCGGCGCGCAGCTCGCTTGCTGCGCATTCGTCGATCTCGCGCGGGGTGTAGATGCGCAGGCTGCCGGTTTTGGTTTCGTATTCAAATTCCATGTGGGTCTCCTTTCAAAAAAAGACACGATACCGATTTGGTATTGTGTCTTTTGTAAATAATGTTTGATTTGTTTGAATTTTATGTGTTTTTATTCGCCTGTTGTTTCGAGCTGCTGACGGATCTGGTTGACATAGCGCTCGGCGTTGTAGGCGAGGTTGGTGTTCGGATACAGCTCCGTGACGCGCAGATAGCTGTCGAGTGCGTTCTCCCAGTCCTCTTTTTTGCGATATGCCTGTGCGAGATTGTACAGGGCGTTGCCGTCGTCGTACTGCTCGTCGGCGGATACGACCTTGGAGAGCTGCTCGATCGCCGTGTCCATGTCATAGCCGTTGTATGCCTGCATACCTGCCTCATACGCAGTGCTCAGATACTGCCGGTTGACCTGCTCGCTGAGCGTTTTTTTGATCTTTCTGCCCTTGCCGGAGAGTGCCTTGTCATCCACTCCCTCTAAGGTGTCACCTGCCAGCTCGATATCCCCGCTGACATACGCATCGTAGGCGATGAGCAGTGCTTCTGCCGCGTCTGCCGACGCGTCCGAGTCCTGCATATCGTCCCGCACGCTGCTGACATCCGCATTCAGCGACTCGATCTGCTCCTCCAGCGTCTTGATCGTGCTGTTTTTGTCCGCGATCGTGTCATTCGCTTCTGCCACCGCGACGGACGCATCCGTGACTGCCTGCTTGCGCACGCCGGGCACGACCAGATACCATGTGATCGCGATACCGACTGCCACGCCGACCAGCAGATTTGCCGCCATTCCCCAGAAGCCGACATCACTGCGCAGCTTCGGCTGGATGATCGTGTCGTTGCCGTTGCGATAGGCGACTGCCTGCGCTTTCTTGGTCTTTTTGCCCGCGCCCTGATGCACGAGCGACGCGACCTCCTTGATATAGCGCGCGGTCAGCGGACTGCCCGCGTCGATCTGCTCTGCCTTGTGCAGCGCCTTCCGCGCCTGATCGAGCTGTCCGTCCTGTATATACAGCAGCGCCAAAAGCTGCCAGCCCCGCACATAACGCGGGGTCTGCGAGAGGATCTTTTTTAACTGGATCACGGCAAGATCCAGACTGTCCTGTCTGCAATATGCGACCACCTGATTATACTTTCGCGCAAGCTGATTGATGCGTTCCTTCTCCGCAGGGTCTTTCTTGGTCTGCTCCAGATAATAGGACGCACGGTTTTCCTCCGCCTGATAGCCCTTGCTGATCAGCCATTCGCGCACGGCTGCCACGCCCTCGCCCATTTCATAATAAATGAGTCCGAGCAGATTTCTCGCATTTGTATTGACCTTGTTGTACTGCAGGCTGAGCCGCAGATCTGCGACCGCACCGGAGAGATCCCGCTCCGCTGCCTTCGTAAGTGCTTCGTTGTACAGATAATTTGAGATCCCGACAAAGCGGCGGTACATCCTAAGATCCGTACCGCAGTTCGGGCAGGTCTTTTCACGCCCGATGATGATTCCGCAATTATAACACTCCATTTTATTTCCTCTTTAACTCACTCATCATCTGCTGCATGATGTCTGTCATATCCGTGATGTCGTGCTCGTAGATCGCGACCTCGGCATCCTCTATCTCGTCACTCGGCTGAAAGTGCTTTAATTCCTCGTCAAAATTGATCATTTCCATCCTCCATCTGTTCCTCCGGAAGTCCTGTGCCGAAAAATACCGCTCAGGCTAACTAATACTATAACCCCAAGCGGTATCTCACTGCAAGTAAATTCGATTGGAAAATATGATTTTCTTTCGCGGATTCCGGCAGGTTTCGACGTATTTAGTCGTTCACCGTAAATCCGATGTTGAACATTCCGAGCTTTCCCATGTATTTCGTAAATTCCACACGCGCCTGCTCCTCCTGCACCTGTACGAACTGTTCATCCACACAGACACGCACGCACGGATAGATCTTCTTTTTGACACGGATAAAGGCTTTCGCCGTGTCGGAGCGCACGAGCTGATACTCGTTCAGCTCCTCCCGATTGCCTGCGATCTGCGCCGCCAGACGGATCTTTTCTTTCAGAAGCGTTGTGCGTCTGGGATCATCGCGGAACGGCAGTCCGCGCTCCCGCATCGCTTCCTCAAAGCGCACAAGCCCCGCTTCGATCCGGTGTAGCTGGCTTTCGGATTCCTTGACGAGCTTTTCCAGCTTCATCATCGCTGCCGCCTGCTCCTGACTCACGCCGACGGAAACCTCGGTCTGCGCGCCGACCTGATTGCCGATCTCTCCTGCCTCGATCCAGTGCGCGGCATGGGTCGTTCCGCCTACGATGCAGGACTTTTTGCCCGAAAGTCGGATCCTGCCGCCTGCGGTCACGCGGCTGTCCAAGAAGGAATCCGCGTCAATGTCGCCCTCTGTTTCGACATCTGCATACTCAAAAAACAGTGCCGTGATATTTCCCTTGGAGCGGATCGTCGCGCCGTTCCTGCCGAGCACGCCGCCGCGCAGGATCACGCCCTTTTTTCCCTCGATGTATGCAGATTCCACGATCTTATCCACCGTGACCGTTCCGGTCGCCTTGATGGTCATACCGTCGTGCACACTGCCGTGGATGATGACATCGCCGTTGAAATCAATGTTTCCGGTCGAGAGATCCACGTCTCCGAACAGCTCATGCACCGGAAAGATGTTTACGCGGTTGTTTAATTCCATGATCTTGCCGCTGACGGCTGCGACATAGGTCACACCGTCCTCTTTCCGCTCAAAGCCTGTGCCCTTTAGGGGCGGCAGCTCGCCGCCATGCTTGGCGTTCTGGAACTGTGCAGACAGATTGTAGCCGTTCGTTCCTGCGGTCGCCGCGTGATAGATCGCGATGGTCTGTCCTTCCTCCACCAGCTCGATCATCTTGATGTTTTTGTAATCAACCGTTCCATCCTCGTTCTCGATCGGCTTCTGTGACAGATCCCGCTCAAAAAAGTATTCATACCAGCCGTTCCTGCCGTGTTCCACCGGTGCACCCTTCGCCACCAGCACCTCCTTGTCGTACATGTGATGGTCGATGAGCTGCTGCAGGCGCTCCGGCAGGATCCCGATCTTGATATGATTCAGGCGAAGCACATCTGACAGATAGTCCACCGTATAGTTTTCGCCGGTAAGCGGCTGAGGAACGGTCATATAGGCCTCCATGTTGTTCTCTGTGATCCTAACGGTCGGCATCGGTAATGACATCGCTTCACCTCCTGTTTTATTTCATCTGTTCCAGACGCTGCAGTACCTGAGCCATCATCTGCTCATATTTTGCCTGCTTGTCCTTTTCCTCCTGGATCTTCGCCGCAGGTGCCTTGCTCACAAATTTCTCGTTGCCGAGCATCTTGCGGGAGCGCTCCAATTCTTTCTCAAGGCGCTCTTTTTCCTTATTCAGACGTTCCTTTTCTTTCTCAAAGTCAACCAGATCCTCTAACGGCAGATATACGACTGCGTCGGGGATCACGGCTGATACCGCATCCTCTCCGATGCCTGCCTTGTCTGCCTGTACAACGATGTCACTTGTAAACGCGAGATTGACATAAACCTCTCGATTCTGCATAAATACCTCACGCACAGCGGCATCCTCTGATACGATGATGAGCTTTGCCTTGCGTGACGGCGGTACATCCATCTGTGTGCGGACGTTCCGGACTGCCTTTACGAGATCCTTGCAGTGCTCGATCGCAGCCTCCTCTGCGGGGAAGCTCCAATCCTCGCGGTACTGCGGCCAGTCGGATAACATGATCGTTTCCTCCTCGCTCTGCAGCGTGCAGAAGATCTCCTCCGTGATGAACGGCATGTACGGATGCAGCAGCTTTAACGCATTCGTCAGTACCGTGCGGAGTGTCCACAGTGCGGCATTCGCAGACTGCGGATCCTCGTCCTTTTTGTAGGTGCGCACCTTGGCGATCTCGATATACCAGTCGCAGAA
>CAZERX010000070.1:0-9835 GCA_964515045.1 uncultured Eubacterium sp. | reverse complement strand
TGACTGGGTGGATGAAGCCGTATTTTTGCAGGTGCTCGATCGTCTGCGCGCGCTCGCGGGCGGTGATGACACGGTCGATCTTTTTATCGCGAATTTCGTCTATGACAAGGTCGGTGTCAAAAATAAAAAGGTGATGCGTTATACGTCGATGTTTCCGGTGGATCAGGTATTCGGCTGGAAGGATGTAAAGCTCATCACAAAGGGACATTATCTTTTGATGCATTCGGTGATCTACCGAACGGAAATGCTGCGGAAATGCAGGCTGGAGCTGCCGGAGCACACGTTTTACGTGGACAATATCTATGTCTATCATCCGCTGCCGTATGTCCGCAAAATGTATTACATGGACGCAGAGCTGTATCACTACTACATCGGCAGGGAGGATCAGTCCGTCAATGAGCAGGTGATGATCGGACGGATCGATCAGCAGATCAAGGTGAATAGGCTCATGATCGAGGACTATGATCTGTGGAAGCTCCAGAACAAGCGCCTGCGCAAGTACATGTTCAATTATCTGGAGATCATCACGGTCGTATCGACGGTGCTCCTGCTGCGCTCCGGTACGGAGGAGAATCTGGAGAAAAAGCGTGCGCTCTGGAAATACATAAAAAATTATGATATCCGTCTGTTCCACCATCTGAGGAACGGAATTATGGGAAATGCGATGAACCTGCCCGGAAAGGGCGGTCGAAAGCTCTCGGTCGCGGCGTATAAGCTGACGCAGAAGATCGTGGGATTTAATTAGCCTGTGATGGAAATATGATAGGGATAAAAAAAGGATGCCGGTTCTGGCATCCTTTTTGATTGCATGCATATTTTCTTTTAGTTGCTGTCGCTGGCGTAGTTCGGAGCTTCCTTCGTGATGTGGATATCATGCGGGTGGCTCTCACGCAGCGATGCGGCGGAGATCTTTACAAACTTGCCGTTCTCGTGGAGCTGCTCGATGGTCGGGCATCCGCAGTAGCCCATGCCGGAACGGATTCCGCCGATCATCTGGAAAATGGTGTCCTCCAGAGAACCCTTGTATGCGACACGTCCTTCCACGCCTTCGGGAACGAGCTTTCTCGCATTCTCCTGGAAATAACGATCCTTGGAGCCGTTCTCCATGGCTGCGATACTTCCCATGCCGCGGTATACCTTGTATTTTCTGCCCTGATACAGCTCGAACGTACCGGGGGCTTCGTCACAGCCTGCGAACAGACTACCCATCATGCAGACATTCGCACCTGCAGCGAGCGCCTTGGTCATGTCGCCGGAGTATTTGATACCGCCGTCAGCGATGACCGGAATGTTGTACTGCTTTGCAACCTCGTAGCAGTCCATGATGGCGGAGATCTGCGGAACACCGATACCTGCAACGACACGTGTCGTACAGATGGAGCCGGGGCCGATGCCGACCTTGACTGCGTCTGCGCCTGCCTCGATCAGAGCCTTGGTCGCTTCACCGGTCGCGATGTTTCCGGCGATGACCTGCAGATCAGGGTAGGCTGCCTTGATCTTTCGCACGGCATCTAAGATATTTTTGGAATGTCCGTGTGCGGAATCCACGACAATGACATCCACATGTGCATTGACGAGGGCTGCGACACGATCCATCATGTTTGCGGTAATGCCGACACCTGCGCCGCAGAGCAGTCTGCCCTGTGCATCCTTGGCACTGAGCGGATACTTGATCTGCTTCTCGATGTCCTTGATGGTGATGAGACCCTTTAAGTTGTTGTCTGCATCAACGATCGGGAGCTTTTCTTTTCTGGCTTTTGCGAGGATCTGCTTTGCTTCCTCCAGTGTGATGCCTTCACGCGCGGTGATCAGATTTTCGGAGGTCATGCTTTCCTTTATCTTTTTAGAGAAATCTGTCTCAAATTTCAGGTCACGATTGGTGATGATACCTACGAGCTTGCCGTTTCTGGTGATCGGAACACCGGAAATGCGGAATTTTGCCATCAGATCATCGGCATCCTGCAGGGTATGCTCCTCGGATAAAGAGAAGGGATCCGTGATGACACCGTTCTCTGAGCGCTTTACCTTGTCTACCTCCTCCGCCTGTGCTTCGATGGACATATTTTTATGAATGATACCGATACCTCCCTGACGCGCCATTGCGATCGCCATGCGATGCTCGGTGACGGTATCCATTGCGGCACTCATCATAGGGATATTTAATGTGATGGCGTTCGTCAGCTTCGTGTTCAGTGTGATCATATCGGGTGTGACCTCTGAATACTGAGGAACCAGCAGGACATCATCAAATGTAATCCCCTCACCAATAATCGTACCCATTTTTCATTTTCCTCGCTTTCTCTATGTTTTTTTATCCATATGTTTAATGTATTTATGATACAAAAAATAAAAAATAATGTCAATGGAACGGCGACACTTAATAATGTAAAAAAATACAGAGAAAATATTTTGTTTTTCGTGAAATTGTGCTACACTCGAAAAGGTTTAAGAAAAATATCAATTTATGAAAAAATCTGAGGTGGAGCAATGGAATTTCGACCGTGCATCGACATACATAACGGCAAGGTAAAGCAGATCGTCGGGAGCAGCCTGCGTGATGCGGGCGATCAGGCGACGGAAAACTACGTTTCGGAGCGCTCGGCGGCGGATTTTGCGCGGCTGTACGAGTCGCGCGGACTGCGTGGCGGTCATGTGATCCTGCTCAATGCGAAGGATTCTCCGTATTACGAAAAAACGAAGGAGCAGGCGTTCGCGGCACTCGCGGCGTATCCGAACGGCTTGCAGGCCGGCGGCGGGATCACGGATGAGAATGCGGCAGACTTCATCCGTGCGGGAGCCAGTCACGTGATCGTGACCTCGTATGTGTTCGCAGGCGGCGAGATCCGTTTTGACCGGCTGGAACGGCTCGTTTCCGCAGTCGGAAAGGAGCATATCGTACTGGATCTGAGCTGTAAGAAAACGGATACCGGCTACTATGTCGCGACGGATCGCTGGCAGCGGCTGACGGATGCGAGGCTTGACGTGCAGCTTCTGACAGAGCTTTCCGGCTATGCGGATGAATTTCTGATCCATGCGGTCGATGTCGAGGGCAAGGCGCACGGCATCGAGCAGGAGCTTGTTGCGATGCTCGGCGGCTGGGACGGCATCCCGATCACCTATGCGGGCGGTGTCGGCAGCTTCGGAGATCTGGAACAGCTCCGGACGCTCGGACGCGGCAGGATCCATGTGACGATCGGAAGTGCACTGGATCTTTTCGGCGGCACGATGCCGTTTGATGCGGTGTGCGGATATGTGAACGGACAGACAGAAAAGCGAGATTGATAAAGGAGGACATACAAATGTCACATTACACAAAACAGGACATCCTGCGGCGCGTGGAGGATGAGGACGTTGAATTTATCCGGCTGCAGTTTACGGATCTGTTTGGAACACTGAAAAACGTAGCCATCACGAAAAATCAGTTGGAGCGGGCGCTGAACAATCAGTATGTGTTCGACGGATCATCCATTGAGGGCTTTGCGCGTGTGGAGGAATCGGACATGTATCTGTATCCGGATCTGGACACGTTCGCCATTTTTCCGTGGCGGCCGCAGCAGGGAAAGGTCGCGCGCATCATCTGTGACGTGTATGCGGCGAACGAAAAGCCCTACAAGGGCGACCCGCGCGGCGTGTTAAAGCGTGTTATCGCTGAGGCTGCGGAGATGGGCTATGAATTTCAGGTCGGACCGGAGTGTGAGTTTTTCCTGCTCGATACGGACGAGGAGGGCAATCCGACGATGGAGACGAAGGAGCGCGCCGGTTATTTTGATCTGGGGCCGAATGATTCCGGTGAGAATGCGCGCCGTGACATCGTGCTCACGATGGAGGACATGGGCTGTGAGATCGACGCATCGCACCATGAGGTGGCAGCCGGACAGCATGAGGTGGATTTTAAGTATAAGGAAGCGCTCGGCATCGCGGATGATTTTATGACGTTCAAGCTCGCCGTAAAGACTGTCGCCAAGCGGCACGGACTGTTCGCGAGCTTTATGCCGAAGCCGAAGGCGGATGTCGCAGGCAGCGGTGTCCATCTGAACATGTCACTGACGCGTGACGGCGAAAATATCTTTTATGATCCGAAGGGCAGATACGGACTGAGCAAGGAAGCGTACTACTTTATCGGCGGCATCATGGAGCATATTCAGGCGATGACGCTCATCATGAATCCGCTCGTCAACTCGTACAAGCGGCTCGTGCCCGGCTATGAAGCGCCGACGGATGTTGCGTGGTCGTTTACGAACCGTACACCGCTGATCCGCATTCCGATGGTCAAGGACTCGAATAAGCGGATCGAGCTTCGGAGTCCCGATCCTTCCATGAATCCGTATCTGGCACTTGCGCTGTGCCTTGCGGCAGGACTGGACGGCATCAAAAATCAGATCCAGCCGCCCGCGGAGGTGCAGATGAACGTCTTTGCGATGAGCGATGCGGAGAAGGAAACGCTGAACATCGCGCGGATGCCGGAATCTCTGAAAGAAGCGATCGACTGCTTTTCATCGGATGAATTTGTGCGCGGCGTGCTCGGCAACCATATCTGCAACAAGCTGATCAAGTTCAAAAAGCAGGAATGGCTGACCTACCGGACGCAGGTGACAAACTGGGAGATCGAGGAATATCTGTATAAATATTAGTTCGGGGAAATGTTACGGAAATGAACATTATTTTAGTATTTCCAAAGGCAGATACGCTGAAAAATCTGAAAAACGTGCTGCGGCGTGCGGGCTATCGGGTGGATGCGTGCGTGACCACGGTGGCACAGGCATTGCACGCGGCAGGAAGCTGTGACAGCGGCATCATCATCACCAATTACCGTCTGATCGACGGCATGGCGGCAGAGATCTGGGAGAATGCCGGTGAACGGTTCCAGTATCTTGTGATCGGCCCAAAGGATTACGTCGAAGCGCGCACGATGAAGGATGTGTTTTCCCTAACGACACCGCTGCACGTCGGCGAGCTGCTCTCCACGATGGAGGTGATGAGCTGTGCCTACGCCAGATGGCGGAAAAAGCTGCGCAGCCGCCCGCGCGTGCGTTCAGAGGAGGATCAGCGCACCCTGCGGCGCGCAAAGCTGCTTTTGATGGAGCGGAATGCGCTGACCGAGGAGGAGGCACACCGTTACATCCAGAAATCCAGTATGGACAATGGGATCGGTATGGTCGAGACCGCGTATATGATCCTTAGTTTAATGAGTGAAAGGAATGGACTATGAAATTTACAAAAATGCAGGGCTGCGGAAATGATTATGTATATGTCAACTGTCTGGCTGAAACGGTCGAGCAGCCGTCCGAGCTGGCAAAGCTCGTGAGTGACCGGCATTTCGGAATCGGTTCGGACGGACTGATCCTGATCTGTCCGTCGGACGTGGCAGATTTTGAAATGGCAATGTACAATGCGGACGGCTCACGCAGCGAGATGTGCGGAAACGGCATCCGCTGTGTCGGAAAGTATGTGTATGATCACGGACTGACCGATCAGACGACGGTGCGGATCGAAACGCTTGCCGGTGTCAAGGAGCTTCGGCTTTTTGTGGAAAACGGCAAGGTCGCACGTGTCTGTGTCGATATGGGTGCGCCGATACTGGAAGCCGGACAGATCCCCGCTGATTTTGCACAGAGTCCCATCGTGGCACAGCCGCTCTGCGTGGACGGAAAAACCTATGCCGTGACCTGTGTTTCCATGGGAAATCCGCATTGCGTGACCTTTATGGATGAGGATGTGCGGACACTGGAGCTTGAAGCGGTCGGACCGCAGTTTGAGAGCCATCCGGTATTTCCAAAGCGTGTCAATACCGAGTTTGTCAACGTGCTGGACGATACGCATTTAAGGATGCGCGTGTGGGAGCGCGGCAGCGGGGAAACACTCGCCTGCGGAACCGGAACATGCGCAACGGTCGTTGCGGCGATACTGGAGGGCTATGTAAAGGCAGACGCAGAGATCGAGGTGGAGCTGCTCGGCGGTACGTTATCCATCCGCTGGGATCAGGAGAAAAACACGGTCTATATGACAGGCCCTGCGGCTGTCGTATTTGACGGAGAGATTGAGTTATAAAAAAGGAGTGAAAAAGAATGTTTCAGGTGAATGACAATTATCAGAAGCTGCCGGGAAGCTACCTGTTCAGCACGATCGCAAAAAAGGTGGCAGCCTATGGCGCAGCGCATCCCGACCGACGGATCATACGGCTCGGCATCGGTGACGTGACCCAGCCGCTCGCACCGGCAGTCATTTCTGCGATGCACCGTGCGGTGGATGAGATGGGCGCGGCAGAAACGTTTCACGGCTATGCACCGGATCTCGGCTATGAGTTTTTGCGGAACGCCATTGCAGAAAACGATTATCGGGCGCGCGGCTGTGACATCTGTGCGGACGAGATCTTTGTATCGGACGGAGCAAAGAGTGATTCCGGAAACATTCAGGAGCTTTTTGCTGCGGACAGCCGGATCGCCGTGTGTGATCCGGTCTATCCGGTGTATGTGGATTCTAATGTGATGGCGGGCAGAACCGGCGATTATGACGCGGAAAGCGGCGTGTGGAGCCGTGTCATTTATATGCCCTGCACGCGGGAAAATGCATTTATCCCCGAATTTCCGAAGGAAACGCCGGATGTCATCTATCTTTGCCTGCCGAACAATCCGACCGGAACGACCATCACAAAGGACAGGCTGCAGGAGTGGGTCGATTATGCGAACCGCATCGGTGCGCTGATCATTTATGACGGCGCGTATGAAGCGTATATCGCAGATCCGGATGTGGCACATACGATCTATGAGTGTGACGGTGCGAAAACGTGTGCGATCGAATTAAAGAGCTTTTCTAAAAATGCAGGCTTTACCGGCGTGCGGCTCGGCTACACGGTCGTGCCGAAGGAGCTGGTGCGCGGCGGTGCATCGCTGCATGACATGTGGGCGCGCCGTCACGGTACCAAGTTCAACGGTGCACCGTACATCATCCAGCGCGCGGGCGAGGCGGTCTATTCGGACGAGGGAAAGGCACAGCTTCGGGAGCAGGTCGCTTATTACATGAAAAACGCGGAAATGATACGGGAAGGTCTTGCGGCAGCAGGCTACGAGGTATACGGCGGTGTGAACGCACCGTATATCTGGCTGAAAACGCCGGATGCCATGACCTCATGGGAGTTTTTCGATGATCTTTTGGAGCGTGCGAATGTCGTCGGAACGCCGGGCAGCGGCTTCGGGCCGAGCGGAGAAGGGTATTTCCGGCTGACTGCATTCGGCAGTCACGAGAACACGGCGGCTGCATTAGAGCGGATCCGGGGGCTGTAACGTTTTTTAGGATTGCTTTTTTCTGAAAAATCTAGTACAATTTTTACATTCATTTATGAGAAAATCTAAAGCGTGGGTGATTTTATGGCAGATGTTACAACCGAGCAGATCGAACAGTTAGAAAAAAAAGTCATGTCAACTTCAGAGCACATCCGTAAGATGGATGATTTTGTCAGTCCGGAGATCCTCTATAACGAGCTGATCGCATGTGTGCGTAAATATCACCCCTCTGATGATATATCAATGATAGAGAAAGCCTTTCGGATTGCCAATGATGCCCATCAGGGACAGGTGCGCAAATCAGGAGAGGCTTATATTATACATCCGCTGTGCGTGGGGATCATCCTTGCCGAGCTGGAGCTTGATAAGGAAACGATCGTTGCCGGACTGCTGCATGATGTCGTCGAGGATACCGTGATGACGGATGATGAGATCGCGCACGAGTTCAATTATGAGGTGGCACTGCTCGTCGATGGCGTGACCAAGCTCGGTCAGCTCGCCTACGACGCGGATAAGGTGGAGATACAGGCGGAAAACCTGCGGAAAATGTTTCTTGCGATGGCAAAGGATATCCGTGTCATCCTGATCAAGCTGGCAGACCGTCTGCATAATATGCGCACGCTCCGTTACATGCGGCCGGAGAAGCAGAAGGAAAAGGCGCGTGAAACGATGGACATTTATGCGCCGATCGCCCAGCGGCTCGGAATTTCCAAGATCAAGACGGAGCTTGACGATCTGTCGCTCAAATATCTGGAGCCGGATGCTTATTACGATCTGGTTGAAAAGGTCGCAATGCGTAAGGGCGCGCGGGATGAGTATGTGGCGAAGCTCGTAGAGGAGGTGCGCCATCACATCAGCGATGCGGGCATCGAGGCGACGATCGACGGCAGGAGCAAGCACTTTTTCAGCATTTATAAAAAGATGATCAATCAGGGCAAGACGATCGATCAGATCTACGACCTTTTTGCGATCCGCATTCTGGTCAATGACTTAAAGGACTGCTATGCGGCGCTTGGCGTGATCCATGAGATGTATAAGCCGATCCCCGGACGCTTCAAGGACTATATCGCGATGCCGAAGCCGAATATGTATCAGTCGCTGCATACGACGCTGATCGGACCGGACGGCAGACCGTTCGAGATCCAGATCCGCACCGATGAGATGCACCGGACGGCAGAGTACGGTATCGCGGCGCATTGGAAATATAAGGAGGCTGCGAACGGCAATGCGGTCGGCGGCGAGGAGGAAAAGCTGAGCTGGCTCAGACAGATCCTCGAATGGCAGCGTGACATGTCGGATAACCGTGAGTTTATGAGTCTGTTAAAGAGCGACCTCGACCTGTTTTCCGATGCGGTATTCTGTTTTACACCGTCAGGCGACGTGAAAAACCTGCCGAACGGCTCGACTCCGATCGACTTTGCATACAGCGTGCATTCCGCAGTCGGCAACAAGATGATCGGGGCGAAGGTCAACGGCAAGCTCGTGACGATCGACTACAAGATCCAGAACGGAGACCGTATCGAGATCATCACGTCACAGAACTCCAAGGGGCCGAGCCGTGACTGGCTCAATATCGTAAAGAGCACGCAGGCAAAGAACAAGATCAATCAGTGGTTCCGCAGCGAATTTAAGGAGGAAAATATCCTAAAGGGTAAGGAGCTGCTCGAAAAATACTGCAAAAATAAGGGGATCAACTGGTCGGATATCAATAAGCCCGAATATCAGGCAAAGATCCTTAGAAAATACGGTTTCCAGCAGTGGGAGAACTGTCTGGCGACCATCGGACACGGCGCATTAAAGGAGAGTCAGGTCGCGAACCGGATGCAGGAGGAGTACCGCAAGGATCACCCGCTCGTGGCGACCGACGAGGATGTGCTAAAGCAGCTCGCCGATGCGAATATCGAGCGTCAGCCCTCTGAGCACCGCTCCAAGAGCGGCATCGTGGTCAAGGGTCTGTACGATATTGCCGTGCATTTATCCAAGTGCTGCAGTCCGGTACCGGGGGATGAGATCGTCGGCTTTGTGACGCGCGGCAGGGGTGTGTCCATCCATCGGACGGACTGTATCAACATGATGAACCTGTCGGAGCTTGACAAGGCGCGGCTGATCGAGGCAGAGTGGAGCCATGACAGCAGCGGAGACGACGGCACCTATCTCGCAGAGATCAATATTTATGGAAATAACCGTACCGGTCTGCTCGTCGATCTGACGCGTACCTTTACGGAGCGCGGCATTGACATCAATTCCATCCACTCCAAGACGAGCAAGCAGGGCATCGCAACAATCTCCATTTCGTTCGAGACCAAGGGCAAGGAGCAGGTCAACGGACTGATCGAAAAGCTGCGTCAGGTGGAGAGCGTGATAGATATAGAGAGGACAACAGGCTGATGAAGATCGAACATAACGTAGTAGGAATGGTGCAGACAAACTGCTACTTTGCAGTCAATGAAAAAACAAAGGAGTGCATCGTGATCGATCCCGGCGACCGCGGGGAGTTTTTGGCACAGAAGTTAGACGGCGCAGGGTATACGCCGGTGGCGATCCTGCTCACGCAC
>CAZERX010000069.1:0-9858 GCA_964515045.1 uncultured Eubacterium sp. | reverse complement strand
ATAGAGCAGTTGATAGCAGGAAACCGTGATCAGTACGAATACAAGCTGAAATTGGATGAGATAGAGACACTTGCAGGAGAAAAAAACTACGCGGCTGCGGCACAGGTCGCAGACGGGATCAACTGGCGCAAGGTGCGCAACGTCAATTCGCTGATGCTGGTGGGAGAGATCTACCAGCAGACCGGACGCTACGAGGACAGCAAGGAGCTGCTGCTCATGGCATATGACCGTTCTCCGATCGGAAAAAAGATCATATACCGGCTGGCAGAGATCGCGATCGAAGCAAAGCAGTTTGACGAAGCACAGGAATATTACGATGAATTTGTGGAGATCGCACCGCATGACACGCTGAAATATCTCCTGCGTTACCGGATGAGTCAGGCGAAGGGCGAGCCGTTACAGGCGCAGATCGAAATCCTGACCGAGCTGAAGGAACAGGAATATACGGAGGAATGGGCGTTTGAGCTGGCGTATCTTTATCATCAGGCAGGTATGACGGACAAATGCATTGAGGCGTGCGACGAGCTGATCCTCTGGTTTGGTGACGGTCCTTATGTAGAAAAGGCGCTGGAGCTGAAAATGCTCTATCAGCCGCTCAGCGGGGAACAGGAAAATAAATACCGAGAGCTTCGCAAAAAGCGCGACGGTATCATCGAGGTGCATCCCGACGAATATCTGGAGTCGGGAGAGATCATCAACAATACGATCAAGATACCGACGATCGAAGTGAACGCAGACCGATACAATACGCAGAATCTGCAGGAGGAGCTGGCGCGCGGTATTCAGCAGATCATGGATGCGACAGAAAAAGAAACCGTGAATGATACGATGGACACCATCAAAAAAATGGTGGAGGAGATCCCGTATCTGCAGCCATTGCTCGCGGAGGAGCAGCCGACAGAGCCGATGGAGCTGCCGCCGGATTATGAAACGGATGAGGAGATCGACGGTTCGCTGAATCTGAACTTTCAGGAGATCTTGGAGGAGGAATTTGACGGACAGATCTCGCTGGCGCTGCCGGATGGAACGATACCGGAGCAGCAGGTCAGAGGTCAGATGACGATCGAGGATGTTCTGGCAGAATGGGAAAAGACCAAGCGTGCCGCAGAAGCCGCGATGGAGGACGCGAACCAGCGAAAGCTCGAATCCGCCAAGGCGCGTGCCCTGCAGGAAGCAGGAGATCTCATGGATCGCCTTACGGCAGTGATGCCCCAGTTGGATGCAGGTGCGACGACGCGTGAGCTGGTCGAGCAGGCATATGAGGAAGCGACACCGGAATCCGTAGAACGCGCGACACAGGCACTGGCAGATGCCAGTGAACGCATACAGGAGGAGATCGACCGCCTGCAGGCAGAACCGGAATTGCCGGAAACATCGGACGCAGACCGACAGACCGCTGAGATCGATGCAGCACTCGCAGCAGAGCTTGCTGCAGAAGGACTGGAGCTGTATACGGACGAAACCGATGCACAGCCGCAGCAGTCCGGTATCCGGCGGGAGCTGCACCATCCGACGCGGGAAGCCGTGACGACCACATTCCCGAACCTGAGTGAGATCCTTTCGGGCAGCACGTTCCACAGTGAGCCGCTGCCGGAGGGAGCGCCGGAGGAGCAGCCCGCAGCAGACGACCGCTCAGAACCCGAACAGCCGGAAGCAGAGCAGCCGGATACGGAACCGTCAGACAGAGAGGAGCAGTTCGATAAGCTGTTGTCTGATTGGGAGACGATGAAGGATCCGACGACACCGCTGCCGGAGATCAGCATGGATCTGTTTGATGAGCAGCCGGAGCAGGCGAAAACCGAGGATATTCCGACGTTCCACGAGATCAAAAAGCTCGATGCCGAGCAGACGAAGCGTTTTTCTTATTTTGCAAAGGTAGATGGAATGGAAGCGCAGATCTGTCGTGTGCTGAACGGCTGTGGTGCTTATCTGAACGGTCAGATGCCGAACGGAAATCTGGTGATCGAGGGCGCGTCAGGCTGCGGAAAAACGATGCTTGCGACCAATATCGTCAAGACCCTGCAGCAGAATATCAAAAAGCCGTCGAAGCAGATCGGCAAGATCAACGGCGACGCGTTAAATCACAAGGATGTACCGGCGCTATTGGAAAAGATCAGCGGCGGATGTCTGATCGTGGAGCGTGTCGGAGAGCTGTCGCGTGAGACGGAGGGAAAGCTGAACGCATACTTAGAACAGCATGAGGGAGAGCTTCTTGTCATATTGGAGGACACCAAGGATCATATCGCAAAGGCGCTCGGCAGGCATGAGGGCTTTGCCGCGAAATTTGCACAAAGGATCACCGTACCGTATTTTACGAATGACGAGCTGGTAGAATTTGCCAAAACCTACGCCGCAGAGAACGGCTACGGCATAGATGCGATGGCGATACTGGCGCTGTACCGCAGGATCAGCAGCATCCAGAAGCTCGATCAGGCGACGACGCTCGTAGAGGTCAAGGAGATCGTGGATGAGGCGATCGACCATGTGGAGCGCGGCGGTCTGAAAAAGATGTTCGGGATACTGACGGCGAAGCGATATGATGAAAATAATTACGTGGTTTTGCATGAAAAGGATTTTGGGGAATAACAAAAAATAAAAAAGCAGGGAGATATGGATATGGGCAATTTTACTGAGCTGGACATGTACCTTTTCGGACAGGCAACACACTATGACATTTACAAAAAGATGGGCGCACATCTCACTACCATCCGCAAAAAGCAGGGTGTTATGTTTGATGTGTGGGCACCGGCAGCAAAGCGTGTGTGGGTCATCGGAACCTTTAATGACTGGAACGAAACGAGCCACGAGATGAAGCTCCTAGAGCCGGAGGATCGCGGCGTTTATGAGCTTTTCGTGGCGGGTGCAAAGGAGGGAGATCTGTACAAATTCCTGATCGAGGGTGCAGACGGAACGATGCATTACAAGGCAGATCCGTATGCCAATGCTGCGGAGCTTCGCCCCGGAACGGCATCCAAGGTCGCAGACATTGACCACTTCCGCTGGACAGATGACCAGTGGATGACGCAGCGGTCGAAAAGAGACGTTTATCAGGAGCCGATGGCGATCCTTGAGGTACATCCCGGATCATGGATGCGTCACCCCGGCAGGGAGGACGAGGGTTTTTATACCTATCGCGAGCTGGCAAGATCGCTCATTAAGTATGTGAAACAGATGGGTTATACGCATGTCGAGCTGATGGGGATCTCCGAGTATCCGTTCGACGGCTCGTGGGGCTATCAGGTGACCGGATATTATGCGCCGACTGCCCGCTACGGCTCGCCGGAGGACTTTGCATATCTGATCGACCAACTGCACAAAAATAAGATCGGTGTCATTCTCGACTGGGTACCCGCCCATTTCCCGCGCGATGCACACGGTCTTGCCAATTTTGACGGAAGCTGCGTCTATGAATACGCAGACCCGCGCAAGGGTGAGCATCCCGACTGGGGCACCAAGATCTTTGACTATGGCAAAAACGAAGTGAAAAACTTCCTGATCGGCAGTGCGCTCATGTGGATCGAGCATTATCACATCGACGGACTGCGCGTGGATGCCGTTGCTTCCATGCTGTATCTGGACTATGGAAAAGAGGACGGACAGTGGGTCGCAAATAAGTACGGCGAGAACAAAAACCTCGAAGCCATTGAATTTTTCAAGCATGTCAATACGCTGATCACCGGACGTAATCACGGAGTCGTGATGGTAGCGGAGGAATCCACCGCATGGCCGATGGTGACCGGAAAGGTCGAGGACGGCGGACTGAACTTCTCCATGAAGTGGAACATGGGCTGGATGCATGATTTCCTTGATTACATGAAGCTCGATCCGTATTTCCGCAAGGATAATCACAATAAGATGACCTTTGCGATGAGCTACAACGGCAGTGAAAAGTACATCCTCGTGCTGTCGCATGACGAGGTGGTACATCTGAAATGCTCCATGCTGAACAAGATGCCGGGCGAAAACGAGTCGAAATTCGCGAACCTGCGTCTGGCATATACGTTCTTTATGCTGCATCCGGGAAAAAAGCTGCTGTTTATGGGACAGGACTTCGCGCAGCTTCGTGAATGGAGTGAGGAGCGCGAGCTGGATTGGTATCTTTTGGACGAGCAGCCGCACCGTCAGCTTCATGACTATATGAAGGCGTTGCTGCATCTGTACCGCAAATATCCGGCACTTTATCAGTTGGATCATGAGTGGAACGGCTTTGAGTGGATCAATGCGGATGACAATGAGCGGAGCATTTACAGCTTTATCCGAAAATCCGCAGATGGTAAAAAATGTCTGGTCTGCGTATTCAACTTTACGCCGGTCGCACGTCCCGAATACAATGTCGGCGTGCCGCAGGCAGGCAATTACAAGCTGGTGCTGAATTCTGACGAGGTACGCTATGGCGGTACGGGTCAGCAGCCGCCCAAGCGGTTCACCGCAAAGAAGGGCGAGTGGGACGGACAGCCGTATCACATCGCTTACCCGCTGCCTCCGTTTGGCGCAGCCGTATTCTCGTTTGATTACAAATAAAATGATACCAGAGGGCTGCCGTATGTGATTTCTCATACGGCGGCTCTAATTTTTTGCCCGATCCTGACCGAAATAATTACCAGTGAGAGAGCAGGAGGACAGCAGCATGCAGGTTGAACAATTAGAAGCAAAGGGAGTTTTTCACCATGCGAAGGTCAGCGGAGCCGGACACAGCGGGGAGACGGCAGCAAAGCAGGCGCAGGGCAGCGCAGAGCTGCCGGTCGTCGGAGGATCCGCGCCGCAGACACAGCAGGTGACCTACGGAAAACCGAAGCAGGAGCAGACTCCGTCGGTATATGATGAGATCAAAAAGAGTGCGTCCACCAAGGATGCAGAGCTTAGTAGAAATGAGATGCTGTTCGGTGTCCGTCATACGCGCACAGAGGATGTTGCGCAGATGGAGGAGGACGGATTTTCGCTGCCGGACATGGAGGCGCACGCGATCGTGACCGAAACGGACAAGATACAGGCAGAGCGCGCCAAAGCCGGCAAGGATACAAGCTATTTTACCGGAGAGCTGTCTGCAGAGCAGATCCAGATGCTGACCGGCTCTGCTGCACTGGCGGCGCAGTATGAGCGCGCAGCAGAGCAGGCGGCGGCTTTGGAGCCGCTCGATGAGGGAACGGTGAAATATCTGATCGACAACGGACTGGAGCCGACGATCGAAAATCTTTATCTCGCGCAGTACAATTCGAGCGGGATCGCCGTGGCACAGCCGGATGCATCGTTGGACGAGGAGACCGTGAGCGGACAGATCGCGCAGGTCGCGGCAGCGGCAGGCATAGAGCCGACCGAGGAAAACCTTGCGGCAGGCAAATGGCTTGCGGCGAACGACATTCCTGTTACCGCAGAAAATTACCGGTATGTCTGTGAGCTGCGGACATTGGAGCTGCCGCCCGCAGACGAAACACTGCACGCAGCGATCATGCAGGCATTGACGGAGGGAGAGGAGCCGACGCAGGCGGTTCTTTGTGAAGCGCTGACACCGGCGGCACGCGCACAGGAGGCGCTGGCAGTCATTGATCAGACGACGGATGCTGAGCTTTCCTATGTGCTGGCGCAGGGCAGAGAGCTTACGATCGAAAATCTGCGCGCAGCGCATGAGCAGGTCGCTGCCGGAGAAGTGCCGGAAACGGCAGACGGAAAAGAAACGGACGCAGAGGTGTCGGATGCGCAGGGCTTTAGGCTTATCGAAGCGCGCCGCATGTTGGAGGAAACGCGTCTTTGCATGACGGTGGAAGCAAATTACCGTCTGATCAAAAAGGGCATCGCGATCGACACGCAGCCGCTGCAGCAGCTCGTGGACGAGCTTCGCGCACAGGAGCAGGATTATTATAAAAATCTGCTGGAGTCAGACGGAGCGTCTGCGACCGATATGCAGGTGCATATGTTTCAGGAGACGATCGAGACCGCGGAACAGCTCAAATGGATGCCTGCTTATGCGCTCGGCAGTGAGCGGTACGAGGGAACGGCAGAGAGCCTTCATGCAGTCGGAGGTGCGATGCAGCGTACGCTGGATGCTGCAGGCGAAGCCTACGAAACACTGATGACAGCGCCGCGGGCAGACCTCGGTGATTCGATCCGCAAGGCATTTCAGAACGTGGATGAGATCCTGCGTGACATCGGAATGGAGCCGACGCAGGGAAATCAGCGTGCGGTCCACATTTTAGCCTATAATCATACAGAGATCACACAGGAATCCGTGCTTCGGATGAAGCTGGCAGATCAAGAGGTGCAGCAGGCGTTTGACAGCCTGAAGCCTGCGATCGTGCGAGAAATGATCCGTGAGGGCAAAAATCCGTTACAGCTTTCCTTATCAGAGCTGAACGAGCAGGCGGCACAGATCCGTGAACGCATCGGCGGTGCCGGTGAAGCGGAAAAATACAGCGAATATCTGTGGAAACTGGAGCAGAAGCAGGATATTACACCGCAGGAGCGGGAGTCCTATATCGGCATTTTCCGACTGATCCATCAGGTCGAGGCAGGCGACGGCGCGGCGATCGGTGCGCTGGTCGAGCAGGGCGCAGAGCTTACGATGGGGAATCTCCTCAGCGCCGTGCGCAGCAGAAAAAAGGGCAGCATGGATTATCAGGTGGATGATTCCTTTGGCGGTGTGCAGTCCGTTCGGAAGGGCACTTCCATCACGGAGCAGATCGACGCGGCTTTTCAGACGGAATGTTTCCGCGGCGTGCAGGAGATCGCACAGGAGCCGGAGCATTTTGCAGAGCTTTTGCGACAGGGTGATGCGTGGAAGGAGCAGACACCGGAGCAGTTGTTAGAGACGCTGCGGCAGATCCCCACGGATCCGGAGGCAGACCGTGCCTATGATGAGGAACAGCTCCGGCAGCTTGCGGCAGCAGCCGAAGCAGCGCCGCAGGTTTATGATATGTTGGACATGTATCAGATACCGGTGACGGTGACGCATGTGCTCGCCATGCAGCAGATGCTGGCAAGCCCGAACGATGCGCTGCGTCGTTTCTTTGGAATGGCAGATGAGCTGGAGAGCAGTAACGCTGAGGATAAGGATGCGCTGATGGATGAGATCGCAAAGATCAAGGATGACATCCTGCACCGCTTTGGAGAGCATGTACAGACACCGGAGGAGCTTGCCGATGCGCAGGAAACCCTCGCGGATGTCGCAGAGCATTGTGGTCAGGCTGTGCTTTACGAGGGCATGTCGCGTCAGAACGTGATGCAGGCACAGACGATGATCGCGCAGCTCCATCTCGGCAAATATATGACGCGCGAGGAACGCTACCAGATACCGGTGCTGACGCGCGACGGTGCGGTGGGTATCAACGTCCGTATCGTGCGCGGTTCGGAAAAAAAGGGAAGCGTGCGAATCACGATGGACAGCCCTGCATATGGCAAGGTCGCTGCACAGCTTCAGGCAGATGAGCGGGGCGTGCGCGGCTATTTTGCATCGGATTCCCGTGCAGGAGCGGATCGTCTGCAGCGGGAGCAGCCGTATCTGACAGAGCTGCTCGGCGCGGACGGAACGCAGATCGACGAGCCGATCCATATGGTCTACAGCGCGCATCTGGATCTGGCACATTTTGAGCTGTCGTCTGAGCGTTCCGCAGAGAAAACGGACGCATCGGCATATGAATGGCAGACGAAGGAGCTGTATGGACTTGCTGAAAAAGTCGTGCGTTTTTTGCAGGAGGGCATTACGAAAGAAGCGTAACTGACCGATATAATTTCAAGAGACAGTGACAGGGAGCGTCGCTGTGTATACCGATAAAAGTATGCAGATAAAAATAGCAGGGAAGCACACAAAAAGATCTACGAGGTGTGAAAATGAAGATCAATCAGAACATATCAGCAGTTATTTCAAACGCACAGTTGCATCGGTCAGAGGATAAGCTGACCGCGTCCATCGAGCGTCTGTCGTCCGGCTACAAGATCAATAAGTCCAAGGACAATCCGGCAGGCATGGCGATCAGTAATAAAATGCGTGCACAGATCATGGCACTGAACCAGTCCAGCCGGAATGCATCTGACGGTGAGAGTGTCATCCAGACCGCAGAGGGTGCGCTGAATGAGACACATTCCATGCTGCAGCGTATGCGTGAGCTGGCAGTTCAGGCGGCGAGTGACACAATGTCAACGACCGATAAGCAGGCATGTCAGGACGAGATCAGCGCACTGCAGGAGGAGATCAACCGGATCGCGACCGATACGGAATTTAACGGAAAAACACTGCTCGACGGCTCACAGGATCTGCGGATCTTTCCGAGTGTGAACGATGTGAATAACGGTAATTCACCGGAGCTTGCAGGCGGATACATCCGCAATTTCCAGACCTCAGATACCGTGAGTCCGGAAAATTACAAGCTGGAGATCACGAAGCTGCCGGAGCAGGCAAAGAAGACCGGCGTGACGATCCCGCGTGACGGCAAGGATCATGACGTGACGATCAACGGCTGTACGGTAGAGATACTGGCGAGCGATACGGATGATGAGATCTATGCAAAGCTAAAGGAGACCGGCGAGCTGGGCGGCGTAGAGGTCAGCAAGAGCGGTACTGCCGGCGAATATGATATGATCAGTGTAGAGTACGGCACACGTGCGAAGATCAGCATGCAGATTGACGATGCGGATGCATTTGCGGAGGAGTCCGGCGTTGACACGGAGATCAAGATGATCCTCGATACGGACACAAATCCTGCGAATGGTCAGGTTTACGGCGAGGGCTTTTCTAAGACCGCGACCTATTTATCAGAGGGAAAAAAGGTCGTGATCCGTGATCTGAACGGCTTTGAGATCATGTTCCGTGTCGATCCGTCACTGGATTCCAAGGGCATGATGGATGCGGCGATGACAGCAAATAATAAGGTAGAGGTCAATCTAGAAATGACCGACATCGGAAGTATGACGTTACAGGTCGGTGCACATGAGAATCAGACGATCGAAATGCGGATCCCCGAGGTGACCTGTGAGTCGCTCTATATCGATGAGCTGAATCTGGTCAAAAAGGACGGCGCAGACGAAGCGATCCGATTGCTGGATGATGCGATCGCACAGGTGAGCAATGTGCGCTCCAGACTCGGTGCGTATCAGAACCGTTTGGATTATGCGGTTGCCAGTCTGGATGGAACGTCAGAAAACATGGAGGCTGCGATCTCACGGATACAGGATACGGATATGGCAGAGGAAATGTCTACCTATTCTAATATGAACGTGCTCAATCAGGCAGGAATCTCCGTGCTCGCGCAGGCGAACGACATGCCGCAGCAGATCTTACAGCTTTTGCAGTAACGGCGTGATCCATAGCTTGTGAGGGGAGTCGGGATTTATGACGGACGAAAAGAAAAAAGAATTTACCCGCAGACTGTCACAGTGCAATGCGAGTGAGATGATCGTGATCGAATACGACATCTTTTTCGCCTATCTGGAGGATGCGCTCACAGCCTTTGAGCTGGGCGGCGAACCCTTCCGGCAGGCGATCCGACACGCAGATGCCCTGCTGGTGCGGTTGCAGGAGGCGCTGGATTTTCAGTATGAGATCTCATCGCAGCTCTATCCGCTCTATACTTACAGCCGCAGACAGTTAGCGCTGGCACTCGCCACACACAAAAAGAAGCCGATCTCGAACGCGCGGAACGTGATGCAGAAGCTCTACGATGCGTTCGCAAAGATCGCGGCGGAGGATACCTCCGCACCGGTGATGCACAATGCGCAGGCAGTATACGCGGGCTATACCTATGGAAAAACCTCACTGAATGAGTCGGCATACGACAATGCCGGTGACAATCGAGGATATTTCGTATAACCATAAAGGCAGAAGGCATGAAAAGTGTGCGTTCTGCTTTTTTTAACGGTATTCTTTCACGG